>NZ_AWXD01000013.1:0-7402 GCF_000478945.1 Peptoniphilus sp. BV3AC2
GATTCAGAATTAACGTTATTTACTTGTGCTTTTGCAACTTGCACTCCATCAAGAGTATGTACTGCAAAGTTGCTTTTTGATGCCTTGAAGTCTTTAGGAAGGGTGACATTAAAATAGTCTCCTTTTTTAATATCTGCTCCATATTCACTGGCATCCCAGTCTATTTCTAGTCTGCAGCCCTTGTCTTCCTCAATTTTTTCATTAAGATCAATGGTATTACCTTTTCGATCTTTGACTTCTATCCTACTAATTCTTGTTTTTGACAAATGATTTGCACCTTTCGCAAATGCTTCACCAGTTGGTACAATTGTACCTAACAGCATTAAACAAGCTAAAAAAAATGCTGTTATTTTTTTACATTTTAACATTATTTCCTCCTTTTCTTTCTTTTTTTCAGAAACATCCCATATACAATGAAATTTATTCCGATGAAAAAGTATCTATACATGATAATATTACCACTTTTCAAGATTTTTTACCATTTTTTGTAAGTTTTTACATCAAATTCATCCGACACTATTTTTAGCTTATATATTGGAAGAGTTGACTATAATACTTTGTGATGTCTTAAGCCATTAGATTAGATTGACTAAAATCAAGTAAGGGCTAATTTATAGTCCCTATCACACCACCCGTACGTACCGTTCGGCATACGGCGGTTCAATATTTTCTTGTATCATATTATTTATTACTTATGTATCTATTTAACTTTATTCTTTTTGTATCTGAACCTTAAGAGATGAATACGTCCTTCCTTGTGTTCCATCAAGTCATAGTACATCATTTTCAAATATTACAATAAATATCGTTCCTCCCTTCGCTCCATTTCCATTACAGAAACTTCTTCACTACTATGGATTCTGCTGACTTCTCACTATTCGTTGTTACTACTATTTCGCTATTGCTTTCTCTCTCCTAGATGTCACCATCTAAAACTTGCAAGTCGCTATTAGATTCGTTGGTAACTACGCTCTGTAAGGATTTTTACCCCAGCATTAAAACATGCCCTTCATAACAAAAAATAAAGGCAGTCCGAATACTGCCAATATTTACCTCTCTGCACCTTTGCTATGGTTTTTCTTAGTTGACTTAGTTTTGTCATCTGTCTTAAAGCTTTTTATTTGACCAGTCTCTTGATCAATGTTGTCTTCAGCTTCATCAAAGCCTAATACCAATTTCGGATAATCCCTAGCTTGATCTTCTATCCTTAAAGTCATTCACTATTCCTCTTCACTAAAATTGTCTTCAAAACTAATAATATCATTAGGAGTGCAAGATAGAGCCTTACATATTCTTTCTAAATTCTTAAATGTAATTGGTTTATCCTTGCCCATTTGTGCCATAACATTTGTTGTTAGTCCTGCCATAGCTATTACATCTGTTTTCTTTAATCCTTTTTTCGCTAACTGTATCCATAATGGTTTATAGTTAAGTGCCATAATATCCTTCTTTTTCTCTTCATTAAATTTATTCAATTATAGCATGAATATTGATTTCATTCAATCTTACATTGATTTAATGTTTTGTTTTAGAGAATTTGTTGTGTTATTCCGTCCTTATTTTGCCATAAATTGCTTAATACCTTGAGATTTAGCACCAGGGTTATCATTACCATAACCTTCCATTAAGTTAATAACTCCCCATGCTCCTAAACCTGCACCAATTGCAGTTACAAGTGTCTTTAAAACTCCAACTCCAGCTGTAAAAAATTCCATATTATTCCTCCTAGTTTTCTTTCTTATTTTCTATTTTATTTAGTGATTTAACTATAAAATTCTTGTAGACCTTATCTCCTTTTTTGTTTTCTTTGAAATATCCAAAGACATGGATTAGATCTCCTTTATCTAATTCTTTTGCACGTTCGCTTTTTTCTCCGTAGACTGAACAATTTATATATTCTTTTCCTTTACCATATTTTTTAATGAGAGTAAAATTTGCTACATCTACTTTTTCTCCATCTCTTTCAAATTCTGATAATTCCACTTCTTTAACTAAATTTGCATTAATATTTATCATTTCTCTATCCATTAATTTCTTCTCCTTAATCTATAAATTTCAATTAAAAAAGCGACTGGATCTATTTATTTCCAATCGCTATACATTATTCCTTATTAAATTGTTCTAAGTAGGAGCTCTTATCCTTAACATCTTAACCTCCTAATTTTGAGTATAAAAAAAGCAGTAAACTTTATAATTACTGCTTTAATAAAATATCCTATATTATTAATCATTAAATGAACAATCTCGACAAATACCACCTACATCTTCTCGCCTATCCTTAAATCCCTTTCCACATTTAGAGCAAATAAATGCATAATCATTATTGTAATTCTCCTCTTCTAAATAAGAGTCATCGTAGTCTTCTTCATTTTTGTTTATAGAATCTTGATCTATCTGAATTTCAATTATTTCAATATCTGTATATTCTTTATCATTATTAATATAAAAAGAATCTTCTTCGATATCATCTTTATTAATTAATCTTGTGACATTAACTATGACACTTCCACTAAATTCTTGTTCTATTGGTGGTGATTGTATGACTTCTTTTGTATCATCATCACGTCCCCAATAATCAAAGGATACACAACTTAAATTTATTAAATATTCTAGCTCATAAGTTATACTAACAATCTCGTCTGTAAACTCTTCATAAGTATCTAATATCTCATTGAATTCACAATTATTTATATCTAATTCTTCAATACCCTCACTTCCAATAACATACGATTCTAGATAATAATAGTTGTTATTATAAATACTGTCAACTATATCATTAGAAATATCTTGTTTTACTCTTTCTACATATGACACATCTTTTCTATTTAAATCTACATAAACATTAAAATCATATCTATCATATACTTTTGAAGCGAAATTCTGAAACATTCCTGTTGTTAAAAATTCAATATTTACATTTGGATTTTTTTCTTTAAATTCACTTAATAATTTATCGTGAACTACTAAATTATCTTGACTATCCTTACTCCACCAGTCTTCTTTTATATCATTCGTAATAAAAATAATATCTTTTACTGATTTTTCAACTGGTAAATCTAATATCTCTTTCCAAACAAATAAATCTCCAAATTTTTCAACTCCATCTTTATTAATGTCCTCATATCCAGGCGGAATTTTATATTTATACCTAAGTTCACCCTCTCTAATAATTTTTAATTGTTCACTAAACCTTATCCTATTACCTATCCTATTATTTTTTTCTAAATATGAAATAAGATTATCTATATCTTTAATTATTTCAGGAGAATCTGTTGTTATTTCATCATATTCAATACCAACACTATTTTTATAAGATTTGATTATTTGTTTTAATTCAACTAACTTGTTATTTAAATCATTCTCCAAATTTTTTCTTCCAAAATAATTATATTTAGATGATTTAATCAAGACACTCTCTAAATTTTTTTGACTCCTTTCAATTACTCTTAGTAAATCTTTTTCAAAATTTTGATACTTTTTTTTCAATTGTCCGAATACGCTATATTTATTTTTATTAAATTCTTTATACACTTGATTCGGAATCCATATTAAATCCTTACACTCCTTGAAAATTTCTAATATGTTTTTGCTACTGTATAATGAATATCGAGCTAAGTCAAGTATTACATTTGTATCTAATACTATTATAGAGGTTTTTCTATTTATTATTTTTTTAAATTTTTCATAATTCAATTAAAGCACCAACCTTATTATTTAATTACATTCACAAAATTATTAAGTTTTTTCCATTTTCTAATCTTAGTCCTAAATGTTCCAAATGGTGCTACTGTATTTACATGGATAAATTTATATACTTCCCAAGTTGCAGTTTTTGTTGCTTCATCTGCCCATTTTCTCATATGTGGTTTAAATAATTCTTCCTCTGTAAGATTATCTATCAAAGAGTAAATATCTTCTATATTCTGTGATAGTTGTTCTTTTAATTCCTTTAACGATTTATGAGCATAGGTATCTGTAAACCATTGATACAATTCTCCAAGTTGATTCCACTTAAATTTGTCAGATGGCGTTTTAACCTCAATTCCCTTTTTTTCATCTTCTTCCCATTTCAAAACTAAAGTTGTCCAACCTACTTGATAGGCAAGATTTTCAGCTGGTGTCCTATCAACTTGATCTACTCTTTTATCTTTTAATTCTTCTGGGATATTATCAAACTCTGAAATATATTTTCCAAAAGTTTTCTTTATCTCATTTTTTAATTCTTCCTTACTTTCATAAGACCTCATATGCCTACCTCCATGGTTTATATAGATATTATACCAAAAATATTTTTATCCTAGGCTTAATTCATAATCTTGTAATCAAACTGTTCCTGTTTATTTTTATTTTATCTCTATTTGTTAAATACTCTTCCACATCAAACAAGTTTTTCTTATCATAATCTTCCAACAACTTGTAATTCTTATGCTTTGTAATATCGAATTTATCAGATAGAAAAGGTCTTACTCCTCTTAACTGATAAATACACTTACCGCCATCCATTACAGTTATTTCATCTTGACTCATAAGTTCCTTGCCAGTTTTTTGGTAATTTAGACCAAAAGATTTTTGATTGGATCTTGTTTCTGATGTGTTATATAGGTCTATGGTTTCTTTTCCTAAGGTTTCAGATAATTCTTTTACTGTTGTTTTTTCTTTTCCTCCTAAAAAGAGTGTAGAGTCGCAGTTACCAACTATTGTATCTGCATGGTCTTTATAGATTGCTTTTAATTGAGATTGTGCTTGCAGTATTATGCTTGCCGATATTTCTCTTGAACGAATTGTTGCAATCAATTTTTCAAATTTAGGAATTAATCCTATATTTGCAAACTCATCAAGTAGACACCTAACATGAACTGGAAGTCTTCCACCATACACATCATCTGCCTTATCACATAGAAGATTAAATAGTTGAGAATACATTATTGAAACTACAAAGTTAAAGGTATCATCTGTATCTGATATTATTACGAATAAAGCAGTTTTTCTATCTCCAATTTTATCAAGCTCTAATTCATCTTCGCTCATTAGTTCTCTAAGCTCTCTTATATCAAAGGGTGCTAGTCTTGCTCCACAAGATATTAGAATTGACTTGGCAGTTTTTCCTGTAACAACATGTCAAGGACTTTCTAATCATTTTTATCGACTTTTTGATGTTTTTCTCTCTCCATTTCTCTAATCATTATGCGTTTTAATTTGTCTTGCATTGTTTCCGTTGCATTTTCATTAAAGTGAACAACAACCTCATAGGTTGCTTTACCAATTTTCTTTATGGTTTTTGTTCCCGTATTCTGTTCATTTTTATTTTCGTGCATATATTTTTCCTCCTGTTTGTTTCGATAAAAAAGACGATTAGATTTTTAATTTTCTAATCGCCTTTAAAGTGTCATATTTATATTTTTATTATCTCTGGCATACTTTTATACCTTTTTAGACTTAAAGTCTTTAATAGTGCCTTTCCACCTCTTTTTATCTATAAAGATTCTCCTACATCATAGTTCATTTTTTTATTTAAACCTTTCTGTCTTAGTTTTTCTTTATCTTCTTCATACCATTTTAAGATTGTCGCATAGTGGTTTTGATAGGTCTTACCACTGCTTTCCATGTATCTTGATAGTTTATTTATCATTATTTCTGTGTGTGAGTTTAGTTTTTCTTTTAGATTTTTATATTCTTCTTTGCTTAACCTTACATTTTTGAATTCTCCATAAAATATGGGGGTGGACTTTTTATCTATCTCTCCCTCTTTATCTTTATCTTTATCTATCTCTATATCTTTCTCTATCTCTATCTCTTGTCGGACATGGGTTGGACTCATTAAGGACAATGTCCTCTGTTTATTTTGTCTGTATCTTCTTTTTTTCTCTGCCCAGGCTGTTTCTGATCCGATTAGGTTTGGTATTTCAGTTAAATAATATTCATCATTTTCTGTTACAACTTCTAATAAGCCTTGATTGATTAAATAATTAACTGTAACCATTACATCATCGTCTGTTTCATCTATGGTTAGTGCTAACTCTTTTATAAAATCACTTTCTACTCCGTCATAATAGAGTTTGCCTTCATCTTTTAGACTTAGTAGTAGAAGTTTTAGGTAGATTATCGTGTAGGTATCTCCTCCCGATATTCTTCTTAATCTTTTTATTCTTTTGTCTGTGAAAAATTCTTCTTTTAGTTTTATCCAATAATATCTTTTGTTTGTTGCCATATCTGCTCCTTTCTTGATTTTCGATAATCGAAATTCTTGATTTCCGATTTTCGGAATTCTGGACTTCTGCTTTTCGGAAGTCTTGTTATTGTATCTAAGGGTGTAACTTTTCGTTACTCCCTTAGATTTCTCTGGTCATATCTTTTTTACTTGGTTTTACTTTTTCTTTTACTTTTCTTTTGACTTTCTCTTTTGTCTTATCCTTGTTCTTGGATAGGTCTTTGTATTTCTTTATTTGTTTTAGGATACTTTCTTTTTCTTTTTTATTTTCTTTGGCTATGACTTGCTTAAAGGCATATTCCATTACTTTTATGTCTTTGGCTTGGAAGAATATTTCATAGTTTTTGCTTTCTTTGTTTTTCATTACTGAGAAACTTACTCCAAGTTTGTTTAGTTCTTTTTTTAAGTCTTTGAGGTCGCTTTGATCTATGCTTATATTTTCTAGTTGTCCTTTCTTGTAGAGGTCTTTTATTTTCATTTCATCGCCCATAAGACTTTTTAGGTTTCCGTTTGCTTTTTCTAAAGTATCATTCATCTTTTTTCTTATTTCTTTGTCTAAGTTGATTGTTTCTTTTGCTGCCTTTATGGTGTATGTTATTATGGTTTGTGCTGCTTGACCTGCTTCTTTGCTTATTTCTTCGTTTATCATGTTTTCTCTCCTTTGTTTGAATTAAAAAAAGGGAAGTATAGGCTTTAATTTTTCTATACTTCCCTTTGCTTGTTTTTATTTGGTTGTTCTTGGTGGTGGAATGCTTTATTTTGAAGTTTTTATAGCTTACTTAGGTATTTGTACCTTTTGTTGTTTTTCTGCTCTTATTTTGCTTTTCCACCTTTAGTAGTTTGTGTGTGTTCTTTTGTCTGATAGATAGTTTTTCATGTTGGAATATATAATCTGTATTTCCTCATTGTTCATTGATTTTATTTCTTCTGTGCTTTTGTAGGTTTTATATGTTCCATCTTGATCTGCTTTTATGAGTTCATTTATTATCTCTTGCCTTTTATTCATCTCTATTACCTCCTCGATCTGCCTTTATTTTCTTGGTCATATTATAGCTTGGATAAGATATTTTTACCAGGTCTTATCTTTCTTGATTTTTGTAATAGTCTTTAGTCATTTGTCTTTTTTTATTAAAACTATCACTATCTTGCTTATACTCTTTTATCTTTTCTATGATACTTTCTTTTTCTCCTCTC
>NZ_AWXD01000014.1:0-4125 GCF_000478945.1 Peptoniphilus sp. BV3AC2
CGTCGTAGTCGAACGGGTATAACCCTGGTGGGTCCCACCCTCTCCCCGTCATCCTGAGCGGAAAAGGCAGTAGCCTTTGGAGTCGAAGGATCTCTCCCCTGGTGAGGTTATGTACGGATTGTTTCACTTGCCTAGACTTGACCTTTGGAAGTTATACCCGTTCGACTCACTTCGTTCGCTCAGGGTGACGGCAGTTGGGAGGGTATTCTCTATAAAAGTTCCAGAGGAAGACAGTCACCATAGTGGGGTTATGTACGGATTGTTTCACTTTCAAAAACCTAATGAAGGCGGTCACCCTGAGCGGAGACGGTGAAGCAAAGCGGAACCGTCGTAGTCGAATGGGTATAACCCTAGTGGGTTTATGTATGGATGATTTCAGTTGTATAAACTTGACCTTCGAAGGATCTTACAAATAAATATCTAAAGAAAAGAAATTTACATAAAAATAAATATAAATTTAAAAACTCTTGTCAGTTATGGCAAGAGTTTTTTTTGCGTTTTTGGAGTTTATAACCGTGGGAAGAAAAGGCAATTTTTTCCGAATAAAGAATCAAGCATATAACACATGTGGATTTTTATCCATGCAAAGAGAGGATGTGAAAAAATATGACAAAATTTCTAGAAATTCTAGCTTTGCTAATAATTCTGCAAGAAATCATATCGGCAGAAACTTTAGACATTAACGTAGCCTTGGCTATTATGTACCTAGTTTTAGCAGTTTATAAAGAAATCAAAAACTTATGTAAATAATGAAAAAGGCGGAATCTGGCCGCCTTTTTCTAAAAATAAGCATAAAAAAATCGAGGTTTCCCTCGATTTTTTATTTTAAGATATTAATCTTATTTTGCAACATCAACAATTTTAACTGTTGTTGGAACTTTGTTTTCCATTGGTGCATTGTCAGCTGAATTCATTTCAGTAACTTTTAACATTCCGTCTTTGTTTCCGCTGTTTTCAACTTTGAACTTTCTAGTTCCATCAGCTGTATCAAGTGCAGTTTTAACTTTTCCAAGTTGAGTAGCATCTAATTCTTTAAGATCTGCAACTTTTTTACCATCAGTTAATTGTAGGTCAGCTTTTGTGTTTTCTGTAAGTGCAGGAAGTGTAATTTCTGGTGCAATTAGTTTGTCAATGTCAAGACGAACTTCTTGTCCTGGTCTGTTAACTACGATAGTTCCAGTGAATGTTACAGGTGCTTTATTAGCTTCTAGAGCTGCGTTTACTGCTGCTGCATCATTTACTGATAGATAGTAGTATCCTTCTGCTCCTGGTACTAGAGATTGAGCGTATTTATCAAGTGGAGTGTTAAATTTAACGTCTCCAGCCTTAATTCTCCAATCTCCCTTATCATTTTCAACTGGTTTAGTGAATTGAACTGTTATTTCTAGTTTGTTTTGTCCATAGTTTGGAGCAATCTTAGCTAAGTTTTGTGGATGATCTAGTATAGAAATTACATCGTTGATTACGAAATCTTTAATAAAGAATCCGTTATCTTTATCTCCACCAAGGTTTTCTTTAGAGATTTGAATATAGTTGTTTTCTAGATCTCTTTCATTCCATAGCCCTTCAGTGAAAATAGCTACCTTGTTAAGGTCTACTCTTACACGTGGAATTCTAACTCCATTTTGTCCTTCAAGAGTTAATAGAGTAAGTTGTCCGTGATCACGTTCTACTTTTACAATCTTGAATGATGGATCGTTATTGTAGTCAATTACTAGACCACTTCTGAATACTTCTTTAGTATCTTTGTTAAGATCTAGAGCAAGTACGTTGAATTTTTCGAATTGTCCGTGGTATCCAGCTGTGTTAGTGCTACCAATTCCGTTTGGTCTTTCGAATCCTGGCATAGCTCCTGCATATCTTCTTAAGCTATATTCAGTTACTTCGCCTTTAGTGTTTTCTGCATATAGGTTGTAAAGTCCGTTTGATGGTTGAGTTACTCTTACAAGTAGGTCATCTTTGTATTCTCTGTTAACCATGTTAAATACAACTATTCTAGCTTCAGTAGTTTCTCTTCCAGTAATTCCCTTAGCTAATTCATCATATCCAACGTATACGTTTGGAGTGAATCCATTCTTAGTTTTAACTAGTAAATCTAGTGCAGTTGCTTTTTTAACTTCTGTTAATTGATTTCTGTATGCGTCAGCAACGAAGAATCTTGTGTTAGAAGTAAAGTTTGCTACTACTGGTGTTACTTGCGCTCCGTTGAAAAGATTTTCTGCTGCTTTAAAGTTTTTGTCGTTTACAATAAATGCGTTAGCATAAACTTTGATGTCGTCTTTAGTAACTTTTGCATAGCCTTGAGCTGTTTTATCAGCTACTCCGTACCATCTGTTACCTTCTGTTCTAGCTCCATCTACTGGGTTACCAAGTTCTACGATGTGAGTTGCGTTTCCGTCTTTGTCAGCAACTACTCTTACTAAAGAACCGATGTAAAGTCCGTTAGTTTTGTTAAGTTCTAGAAGTGGAAGATATCCAACGTATCCACTGTTATTTACATATACAGTGTTTGCATTAAGTTTAACTGTGAATGCTTTGTCGCCTTGGTTAAGTCTAAGTTCGCCATTTGCATATCCTGAAACAACACCAAATTTAGTACCGTAGTCTACGTGGTGAGCTGTGTCATATAGATATAGTGCGTTGTAAAGCATTTCGAAAGCTGCTTGTCTAGTTACGAATGCCTTTGAGTCTTTAACTTCAACTCCTGCAAGGATTCCTAGGTTAGCTGCTCTAACCATCCAGTCAGATGGCCATTGGAAGTTTGCAACCATTTTTGGTGTGATTGTGTTGTCTACTAGACATACAAGCATCTTAGCAAGTTCTGCGTAAGATACGTTTCTAGTTGGAAGGAATTTATTTCCTGGGTATCCAGCTAGCATTGGTACGCCTTGAGTGTTCTTTAGGTGGTATGATCCAACTGTGATAACGCCGTTTGCCCAGTTTGAGTTGTCAACGTCAACGTATGGTCTCATAGTTCCTTGTACTAGGTTAGCTAGGTTTTCTAGTCCTTTTCCTAATACTAATAGTCTAGTGATTTCATCTCTTTGAAGATTTTTATCTAGAGATAAATCTGTCTTTTCGTCACCGTCTTTGAAAAGCTTTCTTCCTGATACGATCTTTTCATCAACTAGCCATTGTACTTTAGCTGATGGTGCAGTCTTAGCTGCTTTTTCGATCTTATCTTTTGGAGCTGCTTCTTCAGCGAAGACAGGTGTTAGTGTGCCTAGTACCATAACTAATGCTAGTACTAGTGAAAGAAATTTTTTGTTCATATTGTCTTTCGACCTCCTTAAGATTTTTGTAGAATCTACAAAAGCTTTAAGCTTCTGTCGCAATGTCTTTCTACATTGCATGAAGAGGTGACAATCTGTTTAGTTATTCAGTTGTCATTGTTCCTCTTTGTACTTATTATTATACACTAATGGCGGTAAAAGTAAAATTACATTTATATTACAGTGGCGTGATGGTTTGTAATATTGTTGATATATTGTTGGGGGCGTGGGGAGTGGGGATGGAAGAGATCCCTCGACTTCGCTCGGGATGACCTGGTGGGGTTTGGCGTGATGGTTTGTAATATTGGTGATATATTGTTTTGGGGTTGGGGGTGTGGGGTGGTGGTGTTATACAAGGATTGTTTCACTTGCCTAGACTTGACCTTCGGAGGTTATACCCATTCGACTCACTTCGTTCGCTCAGGGTGACGGCAGTTGGGAGGGTGTCCTCTAAAAAAGTTTCAGAGGAAGACTGTCACCCTGAGTGGAGGGTGGAGGTTTAGCGACACCCGTAGTCGAATGGGTATAACCCTGGTGGGGTTATATACGGATTATTTCACTTGCCTAGACTTGACCTTCTGAAGTTATACCCGTTCGACTCACTTTGTTCGCTCAGGGTGACGGCAGTTGGGAGGGTGTTCTCTATAAAAGTTCCAGAGGAAGACTGTCACCCTGAGCGGAGGGTGGTGGTTTACCGACACCCGTAGTCGAATGGGTATAACCCTGGTGGGTCCCACCCTCTCCCCGTCATCCTGAGCGGAAGAGCCGTTAGGCTCTGGAGTCGAAGGATCTCTCCCCTGGTGGGGTTATACAAGGATTGTTTCATTTGCATGGACTTGTCCTTCTGAGGTTA
>NZ_AWXD01000015.1:0-15776 GCF_000478945.1 Peptoniphilus sp. BV3AC2
GTATTTTTTTACGTTTCTATTATTGATTGTTTCTCTTCTTTTTCAGCGGCGTTTTATAGATTAACATAGTTCTTTTATTTTTACAATAGTTATATTAAAAAAGACTCCATGTTTTTTCATGAAGTCTTTTACTTTTTCATTTTCTATCTATTATATTTATGTTTAATTCTATTTTATTTTCTTTACTGAATCTCTTTCGACTATTCTTGCTGGCAAGTATACTTTGTCTTCTGATTCTTCTTTTTTGATTTCTTTTAGAATTTTTCTGATTGCTACTGCTCCTATGTCATAGTATGGTACTTTGACTGAGGTTAGTTTTGGTCTTGTTAGTTCTGTCATTTCTGTTGCACCATATCCTGTTATCGATACGTCTTCTGGTATTTTGTATCCTCTGTCAAGGAGCGCATTTTGTAAATGGATTCCTAATTCGTCTTGGGTGGTTACGAAGGCTGTTACTCCGGATTTTATTTTTTCTTCTACTTTATCCATTATTCCTGCTACATCTTTATCTCTGATGCCTTCTATGCCTATTGTGTTTTTTGCCAAGCCGTGTTCTTCTAGTGCTTCTAGGTATCCGTCTTCTTTTATTTTTTCTTCTGTTCTGTCGAAGTCTTTTCTTACGTATAGTAATCCTATATTTTTATGTCCGTTTTCTACTAGATAGTTGGTCATTTGGTAGGTGCCGTCTTTATGGTTTACCCCTACTGTATAGTGTTCATCTACGTTGTAGAATCTGTTTACATTTATATATGGTATTTTGGATTCTTCTAGTCTATATAGTAGTTTTGTGTTTAGTGTGTCTGAGATTACTATTATCCCTTCTACTTGTTTTTGTAGTAGTAGTTTTGCGAATTTGACTTCTACTTCTGAGTCTCCATAGGAACTGGATAGTAGGATGTCGTACTTGTACATTCTTCCTATTTCTTCTACTCCGCGTAGGATGCTGGATACGTAGGTTGATCCTATGTCATTTACTATTACGCCTATTAGGTTGGATTTTTTGGTTACTAAGGATCTTGCTACTTCGTTTGGTTTGTAGTCTAGTACTTCTATCGCTTTTAGTACCCTTCTTCTTGCTTCTGGGCTTACTGGTTTTGAGTCGTTTATTACTCTTGATACGGTAGATATGGACACGTCTGCCATCTTAGCTACATCTTTTATTGTGGATGCCATTATTTCCTCCTATATTATTATTGTTAAGGCTTCTTCAAGTACTTTAAAATTCATAGGTAATTTGCCTGATTGTTCTCCGTCTACGTCTATGTCAAGTTCTATGTCTGAACTTAGACTTATATCTTTTGTCTTTAGATAGATTACTTTTTCGTGGTCTATGTGATTTCCTGTTAGTACTAGTGGTGCTATTTGCATAAAGTCTACTAGGCTACATTCTTTGATTAGTAGTACGTCTAGATATCCATCTGTCACTGTTGCTGCTGGTGCCATCTTCTTAAATCCGCCCACTGATGATGTGTTTGTTATCAAGAAGAAGAATAGATTTTCTTCACCTTTGTATTCTTCACAGTCAATCTTTACTTTGTAGGCTTTTTCTTCTTGGAAGTTTAGTTTTACCATTTGCCTTGCACCTTCTAAGTAGTAGGCCATTCTTCCTAGGACTGCTTTTTGATCTTCCGGTACTGTGTAGGCTATTTCTGTTAGCATGCCTCCTGCTGCTACATTGGCAAAGACTCTGTCTCCTGCTAGTCCCACGTCTATCTTCTTGGTCCTTCCTTCTTTTATTAGTTTATAAAATTTGGATGGGTCCTGTGGTAGCTTGAAATAGTTTGCGAAGTCATTTACCGTTCCTGCTTGTAGGATTGCTAGTGGTGTATCTCTTTTAGATTTTACTATTCCATTTACCACTTCGTTTAAGGTTCCGTCTCCTCCGCAGGCTACGATTATATCTTCTCCATCGTCTGCCTCTGCGAATCTCATGCCGTCGCCTCTTTTATGTGTAAATAGTAAATTTATATCCCATTGATCCAGGCTTAAAAGTCTTATAAATTCCAATACTTTGTCTAAGGCTTCTTCCCTACCTGAAAGTGGATTAGCTATTATTTTTATTTTTTTAAATCTATTTTCCATAATTACCTCTTTATATATTATACATCATTTTCATTTTTCTTCCTATTATTGTAATACATTTCTAATCATTTTTTCTCTTATTTTTCTTCTTTCAAATAATTTTCATAAAAAAAGAACAAGCTCTCGCTTGCTCTAGTTTCTTTTTGTTAAATTTTATAGGAACTTTTCCTTAAATACTTCTATTACTTCTTTTAGTATATAGAAGTAATCTATGACGTTATTTGCGTTTAGATTTATAGTTTTTGTTGCGTCGGATACTGTGTCGGTTACGCTGTTTACTGCTCCAGTTATGTTTAGCGCTACATTATCTATCGATCTTGTAACTCCTGATACTGTTTCTCCGACTTCTCCTACTGATAGTGCAAGTTTTTCCACTTCTGGTCTAACTGCAACTATGATTTCTTGTGCATCTTTAGATATTACAGATACATTCTTGGTGATTTCTGTAACATTATCTGTTAGTTCTGGCACTTGGCTTAAGCTGTGGTCTATTGCTTCTTGGTTGTCTTCTATGACGTCATTAATCTTTCCAAGTATTGAAACCACTTTTTTAAGTGCTAATGCAAGATATACTAATACTCCAATTCCTGCTAAGTAAAGAAATATTCTTAGTAAATCGTTGAGAGTAATAGGACTATTCATGCTTATCCTCCTCTAATCTCTTTTATTTGTTAAGATCTTTTTTTACTTCTTTAGCTCCGTCTTTAACTTCTTTTCCTACTTCTTTTGCAGTTTTTTCTACATCTTCTTTGATGTCTTTAGATTTTTCTTTTGCTTCTTTTGCAGCTTCTTTAACGTCTTTTTCTATTTCGTCTTTCTTTTCTTTAAGATCGTCTTTTGTTTCCTCTGCTTTTTCTGAAAGTACTTCTCCAACTGCTTTTGCTTTTCTCTTAGCATTTTCCATAGCTTCGTTAAGTTCTACTTTTTTGTCTTGCGCGTAATCTTTTACATTTCCGTAAGTTTTCTTAACTTGTTCGCCAGCTTGTTGAGCTTTGTATTGTACGCTATCAGCTAAATCTTCTGCTGCATCTCTTGCATTTTCTGCAAGTTCTCTTGATTTATCAGCTATGTCTTTTCTAGTTTCTTTTCCAGATTTTGGTGCAAAAAGAATGCCTGCTAGTCCGCCTAGTGCTGCTCCTGTTAGAACTGCTCCAGCTTTTTCAGCTGCTTCTCTTCTTTGTGCTTCTCTTCTTTTTCTTTCAAAATAATCAAATATACCCATTATTTTCCCCCTGTTTTCTATTAAAATTCATATTTATTACTTACCCAGTATTGTTATTTTAAAACAAATCCTAAATTTTTTGTAATAAAAAAATCCGCGGTGTCGTCAGCTATATTAATTCAGACCCGCTCCCAACTAGTAGGTGGGTGACCTGCTCGAGTACTCTAAAGTCCCGTCTGGCGGGCATTTTATCATACCAAAGACTCAGTCTCCCGGATCTTCGATGTCGGTTGAATTAATAAAAGACGTCGACGTGCATCGCAGATTAACTATCTCTATTATATCAATTCCAGATTGTTTTTTCAAATTATAATCGTAAGTTACTTAGTTATTTTAAATCCAAGAGATTTTTCATGTCCTTAGGTAGTGGAGCTTCTATCTCGATTTCTTCCCCAGTTCTTGGCGATTTTATCTTTGTATAATAGGAGTGGAGTGCCTGTCTATTTATAAGTTCCGTTTCATTTCCGTAGAGGGTATCTCCCACAATTGGATGTCCAATATATTTTAGATGCACTCTTATTTGATGGGTACGACCAGTATGAAGCACAACTCTTAGAAGTGTCATATTATTTTTAGAAAGCACCGCTTCGTAGGAAGTCTTCGCATACTTTCCATTTGGATTTACTTCTCTTAAAATACCATCTGGCCCTCTATCTATCGGTTCTTCTATTACGCCGCTACCTTCTACCACACCTTCTACAATTGCGTAGTACTTTTTCAAAATATTTCTATCCTGTAGTTCTCTTGCTACTGTACTATGAGCATTGGAATTTTTCGCAATTAAAATTACCCCGGAGGTATCTCTGTCCAAACGGTTGATAAGACGTACCTTTCTGTGGATGTTATGTTTCAAAAAATAACCTTGAACGTAGTTTGAAATGGTCCCCGTCTGTTTAAAATCCACCGCGTGTACTATCATAAAAGGCTCCTTGTTAACCGCCAAGATATCTCCATCTTCGTAGAGAATTTCTATTCTATAGTCCTCTGGGATTGCATTTGGCTCCTCATCTGGAATCTTTATGGACACCACATCTCCTGGATGTAGGTCCACATTTCTTTTATTTAATTTTTCATTTATATAGATCATTTCTTCCCTTATGGATCTTCTAATATATCTTGAAGAGAGATTTAATTTCTTTAAAAAATTCTTGATACTTATTTCTTCTTCTACCTGGTAATGATAGTAGTTAAAATTATCTTCTAGCATGGGTTTCCTTTCAAATTTTAAATTTATTTCCTTTAATTTAGATTACATGATAAAATTAAATTATAAATGATAGAGGGTGCAATATGAATAAATATATAAATATAGTTTCAAATGCTAATATAGAATCGAGAAAAACAGCTCACGAACTCCAGGAAAAACTTGCAAGTAGAGGTTATACCCCAGAACTTAGATTCAATCCACAGAGTGAACTTACCATATGCGTAGGTGGTGACGGTGCTTTTATCAAATCTCTGCACAACAACTTCCCACGTATGCCGATTGTCGGAATTAACACTGGTCATCTCGGTTTCTTCCAAGAAATCCAACCGAACCAAATCGATTGGTTTCTCGATATGTACGAACAGGGTAGGTATGAAATCGAAGATTTAAAGCTAGTTCGTGCGGAAATATTTACAAAGAATAAAAATATAGTAGTCCACGCATTAAACGAAGTAATCTTAAAGGCACAAAGATCAAAAACCATACATATAAATGTTTTTGTTCAAAAGAACCACGTGGAAAAATTCTCCGGAGATGGTATGATGATCTCCACCCCATCTGGTTCAACTGCCTACAACTTTTCCTGCGGTGGCTCAATAGTATTCCCTACTCTCGATGTGCTTCAGCTAACTCCAATAAGTCCGGTGTTTTCTGCGGCATATAGATCTCTATTAAGTTCCATCATCGTACCTGGAGATTTTGATATTTCTCTAGTGCCGGAAAGAAGGTACGCAAATTCTTCCCTAGTTGTAGTGGACGGAATGGAATACTACTATCCTGGACTTAAACGTGTCAATTTCAAAATGAGTAATAAATCCATCAAGAAACTTACCATCAGTCCAGACTCTTACTTCGAAAATCTTAAGAGTAAGTTTTTATAATTATTATTTTTTATCGAATAGATTGTTGATTATTACAATTATAATTATAAAGGACCAAAATCCAATATTTCTTCCATTACCTGAAAACACAAAGAATATTAAAAGAGCTGCTAACAAAATATTTACAGTTGGCACTCTTTTTCCTTTTTTTGACAGGAAGTTCTTCCTCCTCTGTATCAAGCACTTCACTGAGTTCTTTCATATCACTAAATTCAGATAGAAGTTTCTCCCTCGCATCCGTTGGATTTAATCCGTTTTTAATCATATCGTCAAATCCAAGGTACATATTTTCCCTAATCTTTTCTTTTATTTCTATATTTCTCCTAGTAACTGGATATTTTTCAAAAGTTTTTTCAAGGTATAAATCTATTTCTCTTCTATTGTTATCTATTTCTCTCATAGCTCACCTCTACTATATTATATCATCTAGAAATAAAAAAAGAGAGCTACCTGCTCTCCATTCTATATTTTCTCATTCCGTATAAAATTACATCTCTCGCGGACTTTGCGTGTTTATCCGTCATAGGCTTCGTGCCTTTTAGAGGATATTCAATTCCTAACTCCTCATATTTTTTCTCACCCATATTGTGGTAAGGAAGCACATCCACCTTCTTTATATTTTTGTAGCGTCCAAGTTCATATCCGAGCCTTTCCAAAAGTTTTGCATCATAGGTGATTCCTGGAACTATGACATGTCTTATCCAGACTTCTACTCCATTTTCGTCTAAGAATTTTAGAAAATCCAAGATATTTCTATTTGAAAATCCAGTGAGTTTTCTGTGCCCTTCGTCGTCGATATGTTTTATGTCGAGAAGTACAAGGTCCACATACTTTATAAGTTCTTTGTATTTTTCTAAATTTGTTTTTCTTGAAAATAATGCTCCGGAACTATCGAGAGCCGTGTGTATATTTCTCTTCTTTGCCTCTTTAAAAAGCTCCGTCACAAAATCCATCTGCAATAGTGGTTCTCCACCGGTGACTGTGATGCCTCCGTTTTTCAGATAAACTCTGTACTTTTCATAATCATTAAGCACTTCTTCTACGCTCATAAGTTTTCCGCCGGTGGTCCTCCAGGTATCAGGATTGTGGCAATATAAGCATCTCATGGGACAACCTTGCAAAAATAAAATGTACCTAAGTCCGGGACCATCTACTGCACCAAAGGTTTCTATCGAGTGTACCCTTCCCAGGATTTTGGCCTTCGATTTAGATTCTCTATCTAAATTTTTATTATCACAGTTTAAAATAGGATTTTCATCTCTTTTTATAGAATTAAAAAGAGGTGAATCCATAGTATTATCACTTGCAGAAATATTTTCTGAACTTATATTTTCGTTCAAATTATTTTTCTTTAAATGATTTAAATCCATGATTCACCTCCGATTTTATAGTTTATATTTACATTTGTCCGTGGAAAGTTCTATTTACAATATCTTCTTGTTGTTCCCTAGTAAGTTTGTTGAAGTTTACCGCATATCCTGAAACTCTCACAGTTAGTTGTGGATATTTTTCCGGATGATCCATCGCATCAAGTAACATCTCTCTATTAAAAACATTTACGTTTAGATGATGTCCACCTTTTTCCATATACCCATCTAGCATGCTTACTAAATTATCAATTCTTTGATCCATTATTTTTCCTCCTCGTAATCTAAAAATTCCATTAGCGTCGGGCTAGTACAAGCTCCATTACTGCAAAGTTTCAAATCTACATCTATATCTCCCATAAATACTTCATCCTTTCCAAGAGCATTTGGAATGATTGAAAAAGTATTTGAAATGCCGTCCTGTGCATCCTTAAAAGGAAGTTTTGCCACTGAAGATAGGGATGCTAGTGCTCCGTGGCTGTCACGGCGATGCATTGGGTTTGCTCCAGGAGCGAATGGTTCGCCGGCACGTCTTCCATCTGGTGTATTTCCAGTCTTCTTACCATATACAATATTTGAAGTAATGGTCAATATACTCATGGTAGGAATAGCATCTCTGTAGAATTTATGATTTCTTATTTTGTTCATAAATCTCGTTACTAAATCCTGAGCAATGGTGTCTACTCTGTCATCATCGTTTCCATATTTTGGATAGTCGCCTTCGATTTCATAATCCACAACCAGACCGTCCTCGTCACGAATGGCTTTTACCTTTGCGTATTTTATAGCTGAAAGGGAGTCTGCTACTACGGAAAGCCCTGCAATTCCTGTGGCAAAGTATCTCTTTACATCCCTATCGTGTAGCGCCATTTGAAGTGATTCGTAGGAATATTTATCGTGCATGTAGTGGATGATATTTAAAGTATTTACATAGAGTTCTGCAAGCCAAGTTAGCATGTCGTCGAACTTTTCCATAACTTCGTCATAGTCAAGTATATCTGAAGTTATCGGTCTATACTTAGGTCCCACTTGTATCTTTTGTTTTTCATCCATACCACCATTTATAGCATAGAGTAGTGCCTTTGCCATATTTGCGCGGGCTCCGAAGAATTGCATCTCCTTGCCAACTCTCATAGAAGATACACAGCAGGCAATCGCATAGTCGTCCCCATGTTCAGATCTCATGATGTCGTCGTTTTCGTATTGAACACTGGAAGTATTTATGCTGGTCTTAGCACAGAATCTTTTGAAATGCTCCGGCAAGTTTTTCGCCCAAAGCACAGTCATATTTGGTTCTGGTGAAGTTCCAATATTTATAAGTGTGTGAAGGAATCTAAAGGAATTCTTGGTAACTAGACTTCTTCCATCCAGTCCCATTCCACCGATAGATTCTGTAACCCAGGTTGGATCTCCAGAATAAAGCTCTTGATATTCAGGAGTTCTAGCAAACTTAATAAGTCTTAGCTTCATTACGAATTGATCTATAAGTTCTTGGGCTTCCTTTTCAGTAAGAGTTCCTTCCCTCAAATCTCTTTCGATGTAAATGTCTAAAAATGTGCTGACCCTTCCGAGACTCATTGCAGCACCATTTTGTTGTTTCGTTGCAGCAAGGTATGCAAAATAGGTCCATTGCACAGCTTCCTTAGCATTTTCAGCCGGTCTTCTGATGTCGAATCCGTACATATCTCCCAGTTCAATCAAATCTTTTAGAGCAGTGATTTGATCAGAAATTTCTTCCCTTAAACGAATGACACCTTCATCGAAAATTCCAGTAGTGTTTTCTTTTTGTTTCTTCTTGTCTTCAATTAGTAAATCGACACCGTATAGGGCAACCCTTCTGTAGTCGCCAATGATTCTTCCTCTGCCGTAAGCATCAGGAAGTCCAGTTATAATTCCAGTGTGTCTAGCGAGTCTCATCTCATCTGTGTAAGCTTCGAACACCCCTTGGTTGTGAGTCTTTCTATACTTGGTAAAAATATCTCTTACCCTATCTGAAAGTTCAAGGCCATGAGTTTTAAGAGCACCATCCGCCATTCTCACTCCACCGAAAGGTTGAAGAGATCTTTTAAAAGGTTTGTCCGTTTGAAAACCAACGATAACTTCTAAATCTTTGTCCAAGTATCCAGGACCATGGGAAGTGATGGTGGAAATAGTATCCGTATCCATCTCCAAAACTCCACCGTTGTCCCTTTCCTTCTTGGTAAGTTCCATAACTTCGTCCCACAACTTAGTAGTAGCTTCCGTAGGACCCTCTAAGAAAGAATCATCGCCCAAGTATTCAGTGTAATTACTTACGATGAAATCTCTAACGTCTATATTTTGTTTCCATTTGTATCCAAGGAAATCTCTCCAATAATTCATAAGGCACCTCCTAATAATTTTATCAATTAGATTTTATATTATAAAAATTATTAAGTCTGTGATAATTATCACTTTTTGCTTTTATATTATAGCTGTAAAATATTTAAACTCAGCTATTTTTTTAAATAATTATCATTAAATAAGAAAAATGAATGCCCGACTTTAAAGCAAGCTCTCTACATGTTATAATTACTTAGTATTTTAATAAGAAAGAGGTGAAATATGAACACAAAAGTATTAGTAAAAAACGCAATAGTGTTGGCGCTATACATGCTTACAATAAGTTTAAATCCATATGGCTTTTTAATGTTCCAATTGAGACCAGGAGAAGCACTCTCAGTACTTCCCTTCTTCAATAGAAAATATATGCCAGCACTAATAGTAGGAGGCGCACTAGCAAACATCACATCACCACTAGGACCAATCGACATGGTAGCGGGAGGATCATGCGCAATAATCACCTATGCAATCAGTAAATACATCAAAAATCCATACATCAACTCAGGAGTATTCTCCTTAGTATCTGGAATTTTGGTTTCTATCATGCTATTTAAGACAGGAAACATCGACATGTCACTTAAATTTCCATTTTTAATCTCAGTCTTAAGCATAGCAGGTTCAACTCTAATCGTAACAGTTTTGGCAACATGGATAATAAAAACTACAAAACTAAAATCAATAATAGAAGAGGATTAAATTGAAATTTACAGTAGGGTACATAAAAAGGGACGACGAGTTCCTTTTCTTGTACCGTAACAAAAAGAAAAACGATATAAATAAGGGCAAGTACATCGGCGTCGGCGGACATATAGAGCTTGGCGAAACACCTGAAGAATGTATGGTGAGAGAAGCCTATGAAGAAACTGGACTAAAAATCGAAAATCCAAACAGATTAGGCACAGTTTTCTACGAACAGGACGATGGATACACAGAAGAGATGTACGTCTTTTATATAGATAAATATACGGGAGAACTTCACGAAAGCGATGAAGGAGAACTGGAGTACATGACCCCAGAGGAATTTTATAAAAATCCCCATTGGATTGGGGACGAACTATTTTTAAAATACGTATTTGAAAATAGAAAATTCGGAAAATTTAAGTTAAAGTACAAGGCAGACGAACTAGTGGAGGTAGAACATGAACAGTAAAATAAAATATTATACAACCATGGGACTTTACTGGTCAGTTATCGCCTCCTGTGTAAGTTTTCTAAACGTGTTCCTTACAGGAAGAGGACTTGGCACAGCAGAAATAGGATTTTTAACCGCAGTAGGTAACGGACTAGCTGCAATCTTTCAACCAATAGTATCCAAAGTCTGCTCCAGAAGCAACAAGAATGAAAGAGACTTCCTAGTCCTAATCTCCATGCTTGCAATGACCCTAGTAATCATGGCGCTAGAAAGAAAAGCAGGCCTCGCAATGAAGATAGAAATCGTCGCAGCCATAGCACTAGTACTAGTGATGCAACCACTACTAAACTCACTGGGCTACTTCTATATAGCAAGATCCGTAGAAATAAACTACGGAGTCAGTCGAGGCATCGGATCAATCACCTTTGCCGTAACATCATTTGTCCTAGGAATTCTATCAGAAATAAACAAGGACCTCTCAATGGTCATGGCAGCAGTGCTACTAGGAGCATTAATACTCTCACTCCTAGCACAGAAACCAATCTCAGGTAACAACTTAGTCACAGTCTTCGACGGAAGAGCACAAAAACAAAAAATACAAAACTCAAAATTTGTAATCTTTCTACTAGCAGTAGGCATGCTCTTTACATTTTACAACGTCACAAATGTCTACCTACTACAAATAGCAAAGAGAATCGGAGGAGACGCAAAGACGGTGGGAACAGCATTTGCAGTAGCAGCACTCTTCGAATTTCCAATCATGTTCATGTTCAATAGACTAAAAGAAAAATTTAAGTCAAGAAGCATGCTCATCTTTTCAGGAATATTCTTCCTATTAAAAGGAATACTCACCTATATAGCCACATCACCAAGCATACTAATAGCAATTCAAGTGACGCAACTCTTTGGATTCGCACTATTCACACCATGTTCAGTAGACTTTATAAATGATATAATGAGCGACGAAAAGAAGATCACAGGACAAGGATTCTTGGCATCGGCAATCACCATGGGAGGAGTCATCGGATCAGTAGCAGGTGGCGTGCTCATAGAATCCACCGGAGTACTAAACACACTAATAATATCAAATGTAATATGTTTAATAGCGATACTATTAATAGTAATATCAACGAGAGGATGCAATGAATAGTTGCATCTTTTTTAATATAAAAAATGGCGACATATGCCGCCATTAGTTTTTGATATTCTATATTCTAAATAAACTCTAAAGATTATTATTTATTTAATTTATAATAATTTACACAGCGGTTTTGCCAAGACCACACTATACATTCATCTCCTGACAAATGCACACTGACGTGAGTTTGTGGGACACTGACTTTACCAATTTTCTTTCCATGGCCATCTATAAAATCTATATTTGTTCCCTTTTTATTGCTGATGACCACAGCTAATTTTTCACCATCAGATACAACCTCATTTACATTTGAGTATAATTTCTTCGTTCCACTTCCATCGCCCTTAGCCATAAATAGATTTGGATTTTTTCCATCCGTAAAATATCCACCAGCATCTACAAAGAATACATTTCCATCAATTGGTAAAATATCATAGTAAGGATTATTCCCCTTGCTTAAAAGAGTCGTTTTCTTTGAAGCTAAATCATATTTATAAAGCATCTTTTGAGGCTCAGCCATATCTTTGGTAGTAGGTATATCCTTTAAGAAGTAGATCTCATCTTTTCCCATAAACATGGAATGGATACCCTCAGCTATCCAGGTTTCAGCTTCTGTTTCAAGATCAAAAGCTATCAAATCATATGCATTAAAATTATCTTTTTTATCTAAAGCTTTTTTTAGATAGAGAGTGTCTCCTCTAAGGGCAGAATATTTATCAGCATACCTAAATGCTCTACCTTCTCCTTTTAATTTTTCAAGGAAATATACGCCATTGTAGGATTCCACCTTAGTTTGAGAATATTTTTTTCCATTCATCTCTCTAACAATATCTCCACTATATGGTCCCGTAGGAGTTATGATTATAGATTTTTTATCACTATCAAATTGAAAATTCCCATAGTTATATGTCAAAATATTTTTGCCTTTATTAGGTCCAGTTAGACCGTAGACAAAATCACTTCCCATAATACCTCCGCCTAGATGATAGATCATGTACAGGTTCCCATCGCTTAATACTTTAAATGAAATATCTTTTCCTACTAAATTATAAGAGTCATAGGAGTTTACTAAAGTATTCTTGCCTGTTTTTAAATCTCTTTCGTATACTTTAACGTCGCAGCTTCCTCCATAAAGGTTGCCTTTACTATCTTTTTCCTGATTGGATATCTTTACGTCTGTATAATATAGTTTACCTTTATGTACTGCCATATCTGATAGAAATGAACTTTTGTTAAGCTTTATCTTTTTTTCTAACTTTGGAGATAATGCGTAAGAGTCACTGCCTGCTCCCAAAACGATTAAAAACACAAAGATAAACAATAAAAATTTGTGCATCTTTTTCATATCTAAAACCTCCCCTTCCACTTATTATTACCCAAATTTTATCACATCACCATATTATAATGTGTAAAGTTGTTTCTATTTAATTAAAATGTAATATTAGCTTCATTTTTAAAACTACCAATACAAATATTAAAACACAACAAAAAACCGCTTGGTCTCCCAAACGGTTTTTTTGTAAAAGGTATAAATTTTATGAGGTTAATCTCTAATTAATAGTATATATCAATTAATCTTCGTGTGAAACATAAATTTACTGTATTTTTATAAAAATTTTAAATTTATTCGCCTTTCATTTCTTTCTTTAAAAATTCCAGAGGAAGACTGTCACCTACCGACATTATATAAGGAAAACCCCCATGAAGACAGTCACCCTGAGCGGAAGAGCCGCAAGGCTCTGGAGTCGAATGGGTATAACCCTGGTGGGGTAATATAAGGATGACTTCAGTTGCAAAAACTAGGTATGCGGAAGTTATACCCGTTCGACTCGGAAAAAATTTTCCTCGCTCAGGGTGACGGCAGTTGGGGGGTATTCTCTATAAAAATTCCAGAGGAAGACTGTCACCATGGTGGGGTATCACACTGATGATTATTCGCTTTCGTAGCCGAAGCTACCAACTTCCACAACCATACTGTCCAGTTACAAAAACATAACAAAAACCGCTTGGTCTCCCAAACGGTTTTTTTGTAAAAGGTATAAATTTTATGAGGTTAATCTCTAATTAATAGTATATATCAATTAATCTCTGTGTGCAACATAAATTTACTGTATTTTTATAAAAATTTAAAATTTATTCGCCTTTCATTTCTTTCTTTATATAATTGTAGATTTTTTCGTAGGAATTCATGAATTTCTCCCTATCAAGCTGTCCTTCTATGGTTATTTGAAATTCGCTTCCCCATATTCTCGCAAAATCTCCTAAGTACTCTATCTTTAATGGTTCCTTCACGACTTTTAAATATTCTTCGAGCCTTTCTTCCACATCTTTTAAGAGTTTTTCATCCACTTCTTCTCTTAGAACTTCCAAGGTTCTTCTACCCTCTTCGGTGATCCTCACATCGTCGTAGGAATGGACCAAGTTTGACTCTTGCAAAAATCCCAAATGGCTTCTGAAGTCAAAGTAATTCATAAGCTCCAAATTAAGCACAAATGTGGATAGTGTCTCCTCTGTCAATTTATCTTTCGATTTATCCAATATGTCTAAAAGTAATATTTTTTCTCTAGCATTTTCTAAAAAATTTTCCATTTCATCACCATGTACTCTTCCTGTTTTGATTTTTGGTATAAAAAAAAGCCTGTAAAAACAGGCTTGGTCCACTCTCAGGGACTCGAACCCTGGACCCACTGATTAAGAGTCAGTTGCTCTACCACCTGAGCTAAGAGTGGTTAACTAACTCATTCATTATAACTAGAATCTCTTTATTTGTCAAGGGACTTTAAGATTTTTTATAAATATTTTCTACATAAATCACTTTTACCAATCGAATTGCTCTTAAATAACTTATAGTTTATTGTATTTTCCTTCTTTTTGATCTCCATATATAATCTCCATGTCCACATGTTTTTTTATATAGTTTGCAAAATCAAAGAAGTCATCATTTGTTTTATAAACATTGGTGATAAGTAGAACCTTGCGACCCTTTGCTCCTTTAAAAAGTCCGTCTGGGCTTGTGATTATATCCTTGTAAGTCTTCTTTGTTATGGCATCTTTTTCAAATCTCATCTTAAAAAGATTTTCATTTTGAACTATTTCACCATTTACAAATCGCCCTAGATAACCCCAAGGGATTACACCAACTGTCATATCCGTTTCTTTAAGCACCTTCGGCTCGAAATCATCATTGGCTTTAAGAGGCTTGCTATCGGAATTATCAGCATTTATAATCACATATTTAAAATTACTAAGTCCATCCAAGCTCTCAATAGGACCCATCTTCCTACCATCGATTACGTTGCCATAGTAGACAATTTTTCTCGTGTGAGCAGTCTTTAGAAAAATTTTGTTCGGGATGAAGATCTCGTCCCAGCGAAGCCCTCTTGGAATAGCCATCCCCATAGTTGTGGTGATAAGGATACTCTCTCCAATTTTTAAATCATCTTTTAACTCCCTGGAGAAATTTTCAATAAAAGTTTTCTTGCCACCGGAGCCAACCACAGAGATTACTCCCCCATCTATATTAAGTAAATCTTTTAACATCGTAACCTCCTAATCTAAGTATATCATTAAAAGATTAAGTTTTCATGATTAAATATTTTAACAAAATAAAGCAAAGAAATCTCATTCGTGGTACAATAATTAAAAAGGAGGAGTTATGAAAAATTTAAAAATAATTACTTGCTCACTTATCATCGCTATGATTCCAGGTTTTGCAAAGGCTATTACCCCTTCAGACCAAGGAATCTATATAAACGACAACAAGGTTGAAATCTCTGGAGTAAAACACCAAGGCTTTAACTACTTCCGTTTGAGGGACATTGCGTATGCACTAAAAGACACCCCATCTAAATTCGAAGTAGGCTATAAAAAAGATAGGAAGTCCGTGGTAATAAATACAAAGACCGAATACACCGGTGACAAAATAAGTCCAGAAAAACTCGGTGAAAACCTGAAGCCAACGGAAATTCCAATAGAAGTAAATAAGAATCTCTCCCACATAGAAGTTGTAAATGTGGACAGATACAACTACTTTAGATTAAGAGATTTGGCAGTGCTAGTAGGATTTGAAATAAAATACAATCCAGAAAATAAAAAAGTAGAAATCATCACAGAAAAAGAAAACGAAGACGAAGACCTAGTTACGAAACTAAAAAAATCCAAAACACCAATAATCTATGGTAGAGACAGCTGTCCAGCCTGCATAAAACTAAAAGCCTACCTGGATAAAAATAAAATTGAATATGAATTTAGATCCACCGAAGAACCAAAAAATAAAGACGAACTCATATCCATGGGATTTAACAGCGTTCCACAAATGTTTTACGACGGAAAAGTCTACGGCGGATACAATGAAGACGAATTAAAAAGAATCTTTGAAAAATAATA
>NZ_AWXD01000016.1:0-40461 GCF_000478945.1 Peptoniphilus sp. BV3AC2
TGCTTTTATTTATTCTTTCCAAAGTGCGCGTTAAATTTTTTCATTATTTCATTTTCCATTTCAAGCTCTTTTATTCTTTTTTGCATTTTCAGTTTTTTGTCCTGTTCTTCCCAGCCTGACATGCCTTTTACTTTAAATTCTTTGACCCATCTATTGACGGTTTGCGGGTGCAAATCATATTTCTCGCATATTTCCTTGATTGGCATATTTTTAAATTTCAGCATTACTATTTTATATTTAAATTCTGGTGTGAATGTTCGTCTTTTTTCTTTTGACATTGATCTTCCTTTCTTTTATTTTATCTATGATGTTTATAGTCTTATTATACCAGGTTACTTGGCTCATTGATTATGTCCTTTAGTGTTCTTTTCTTTAAACAATTTCTCTAGGTAGTCGTCACCCTTATGATAACCCGAATTTTGTTTGAGCGTAAACTCCAATGTGGAACCAAAAGTTCGCACCTCTTAAAAGTCTCTCTCTGAATAAAATTTTTTAGAAAGTTGAAATGATAATAATAATACAAACGCCCAGATGACAAGCGCGACCATTGCACTGACAGTTTTATTCATAAAAACCATACGTAAAACTGTTTTAAACTGTTCGCCAAAAAATGTACCAATCAAACCCGCAATACCAACAAGCAAAAATGGAATCATCGCAAGAGTTTTTCCCTTTTTATACCCATGTTTAAAATAAATCGGATATTCTATAAAAATTATAAACAAGGAAACAGCTCCTGTAACCAGTGCTGCAAGCAATAAACCCTGTCTCCCATTCTCCATTGGCCATATTTTCGCTATAATCAGCGCCAACATTGCACCAACTATAAGCATTACTCCAACAAAAATCGCAGCAAGTAAGTATCTCCCAATTACTACATCTTTTGATTCAATTCCAAAGAGTTTATATAAAGGATCTATACCAGATTCTTCTCCTACTAAAAAAGGATAACCTGAGAAAAGCATGGCAAACATTTGAGCTATAGCCAGTACTGTTAAGGAATTTTTCGACAATACTCCATAGAAAGTTCCTAATGCTGTGAGTATAATCAAGTTCTTTATCGTCAAGTAAGGTCTAACAGACAATAGGTCTAATTTTAAAACTTTAATGATGTCCATTATTTTTTCCTCCCGTACAGAATCATGATTCTATCAATCGAAATTTTATCTTCAACATAGCCTGGATGTATGTTATTTATATCCGCACGTTTCACCAAATATTCCGTGCTGTATTCGCTTATCTTTCTTCCTAATACTGCATCTTCATCAATATTTTTTTGATTATTTGAATCACTCTTTAATATCATAAAATAATTTAGAAAATCATCTTTTTCCATAGATAACACAATTTTCCCATCATCAATAAAGATTATATAATCAGCGATAGCTTCAAGATCTTGTGTGATGTGTGTGGAAAATAAGACTGTGTGATTTTCGTCTTTCATATAATCAGAAATGATTTCTAAAAATTCCTCTCGCATGCTCGGATCTAAGCCACTTGTCGGCTCATCAAGAATCAATAATTCAGCTTTATGAGATAAGGCGATTGCAAGCATTAATTTTATTTTCATTCCTCGTGACAATTCTTTAACTTTTAATTTTCTGTCTATACCGAACTTGTTTAGACTCTGCCAAAATAAATTTTCGTCCCACTCGTTATATCCTACCATCATAGCTTTATTCACTAAATCAATATTCCAATCTTTTGCAAGAAAAGAATCATCCATAATAACACCGATTTTTTGATTTAAAGGTTCTGTGATTGTATCATTATTTTTGAAAAGGATTGTTCCTTTAAAATGAATAAGCGAAAGAATTGATTTTATTGTCGTGGTTTTTCCCATACCATTCTTGCCAATGAAGCCCGTAACGTATCCAGTCGGTATGGAAAAATTGACACTTTTTAATGCAAATTTAGGATATTCCTTACACAAGTTTTGTACCTCAATTTTATTCATTATATGAATCCCCCTGATAAATATATTGTATCAATTCTATAAGCTCATCTTGGCTAATACTGATTGTTTTTGCAATTTGACACGCAGCAATTAAGTGCGTTTCTATTTCTTTTTGCTTTTCATCTTTTAAGATGTCCGGATTCATAGGTGCCACAAAAGTACCTAAGCCTTGTCGTATTACAATAAAACCTTCCTCTTCCAAGGCGTCATAAGCTTTTTTAACCGTTAATATACTGACGTTGAGATCGCTTGATAATTGCCTGACGGAAGGTAATTGCTCATCTGGTGATACAAGACCTTGAACTATATTTTCCTTAATCGCATTTTTTATTTGTTCATAGATTGGAGTGCTGCTTCCGTTTAACAATAATATTTTCATAATTGTACCTCTTATATAACAGTATATAACAGTGCATAACTGTTGTCAAGATTTCATTGTCTCTAAACTTAATTTTCATTAAAAGTGTCAATAGGAGCTAAGACTTCACCACGCCTTGCGGCTGAGTAAAAAATTTTAGTGCCAAGGTTGATGGAAGCAGGTTGCTTCCGCTACAAAATTAAACCCTCCATCAAGTCTACATAGATATTAGATACAAAACCTTCCTACGATCTATCCCATAGAATCCTTAATTGTAATCCTTTCGCCAATACAACTTAAGCCACTACAGGTGATTTTTGCTTTCGGCGTTAAGAAATTTTCCACTGTCTGAGCGTAGCGAGTTTGGAAAATTTTAGCCGAATAAGAAAATCACTACCAAAACCTCCCCAATGCGAGGTGGGTAGAGGGAGCTCGAGGGAGAAGGGAGGAAACTGCGAGTCTCGAAGAGAAAACCGCAGGTTTTCTCGAGAGACGTTAATTCCCTCCCTCTCCCTCGTAAAAGAAAATTGGAAGTAGAAAGAATTGATTTTAAAGAAGTGTAAAATATTTATTTATATTTATTATTTTACTTTTTTCTCCTAAGTAGGTTAAATATAGGTCAGATCCTTCGACTACGACGGTAAACCGTCTTCGCTCAGGATGACTATTGGTGGGGAGTAGACATCACCAAGGTTATACCCGTTCGACTCACTTCGTTCGCTCAGGGTGACTGTAGTTGGGAGGGTTATTGTAGCCTCTCGGCTGTGGAACCTAGAAGGTTCCGCTACGGGGATAAATAATCATCCGTGTTTGTTCTCACCGTGGTTATACCCGTTCGAAGCCCTAGTCGAAATCTCCCGTTTCGTAGCAGGTCTCGTGCAAAGAGTTCCAAAGAAGCCGAGCCTTGCGAAGGCTGATTTGTTGAACTCGACTGCCTCTCAGGGTGACTGCAGTTGGGAAGCTTCCGCTACGATTATTTACAACTCTCTAACCTCTATTTCTCGTTTAAATAATCCATTGATACTTTTACAAAGATTGCGGTGCCCATATAGAGTTTGCTTTCGTCTAGGTCAAATTTTGGGCTGTGGTGGGGATAGATTTTGCCGCCTTCGTGAACTTTTGGATTGGATAATGCAAAGAATGTGCCCTTTGCTTCTCGTAGAAAATACGCCATGTCTTCTCCTCCGAAGGATGGTTCTTTTAAGTATTCTACTCTGTCCTCTCCCAAGATTTCCCTTGCACAATTCGCCACATATTCTGTGAATTCTTCGTCATTTATTACCGCTGGATATTTAAAATCATACTCAACTTCTGCGTCCATGCCGTATGCTTTGGCTATGTTTTCTGAAATATTTTTTATATTTTCTGCTATATTTTTTCTCACTTCGTCGTCAAAGGTTCTCACCGTTCCTTCTACGAATACTGTGTCTGGAATTATGTTTTGGGTGAAGCCTCCGTGGATTTGGCACACTGATAGGAGCACTTTTTCTGCTGGGTTTACCATTCTCGATACGATCTTTTGAAGTCCGTTTACTATTTCGCAGATGCATGGGATCGGATCCTTTCCAAGGTGCGGTGTTGCTCCATGAGTGCCCTTGCCTATGACTGTGATTTTAAATCTGTCCATGGCTGCCATCATTTCTCCTGGCATAAATCCTACTTTTCCCGGTTCTATCGGAAATAGTTGTCCGTTGTGTAGTCCGATGACCCTTTCTACTTTTGGATCTTCCATGCAGCCTTCTTCTATCATTGGCAGTGCTCCTCCCGGATATTCTTCTCCCGGTTGGAAAAATATTTTAACTGTTCCGTCAAATTTGTCTCTATTTTTATTTAATATGAGTGCTGCTCCCAGTGCCATTGCAGTGTGTCCATCATGTCCACAGGCGTGCATGCATCCATTTTCAGATTTAAATGAAAGTCCCGTCTCTTCTTCTATTGGAAGGGCGTCACTATCTGCTCTTATTGCGATACATCCGCCAGGATTTTGCCCATTTATCTCTGCTACAATTGCGTTGCCCTCCATTAATTTTTTGTATGAGATTTCATTTTCATCCAAAACTTTTCCGATGTATTCCATGGTTTTCGGTAAATTTAGTTGAAGCTCTGGGATTCTATGTAGATCTCTTCTAAAATTTATTATTTCTTCTTCAATATTTTTTACTTCTTCTAATATATTCATTTTCATCACCTATGTAAATTATACCATTTAAAGTTTTATAAATTAATTGCAAACAAAAAGGGCTCGAAGCCCTTTTTTTACATAAGTTAGCAAGTTAAATTTAATTTTTTAGATTTTATAGAATCTGATCAATCTTTAATATCTACCCAACCACCATAGACGAATGTTTTGGTTTTATATATTTCATCTCGATTTACTAATCTCTGTCTGCTTAATTTACCTTCCATATTTCCTTCTGAGTACTCGATTTCATAAGGTGGTTCTACTTCAAGCGCAAATGTCTTTTCAACTTCAATATGTTTTTGATACCTTCCGTCTGATAGTTTTACTATATCCATCGGCAATTCTTCGGTATTCTTTTGAGCTTCTTTGGATTGGGCTTCAAATGCAGCGGCTACTTCTTTGTATTCCTTATCTTGGATCCAACCTCCGAATTTGTAGGTTTTGATATTTTTGTCGTAATCAATATCTACAAACTTCTGTCTTGAAAGTTTTCCTTCGAATTCTCCTTCTTTATATGGAATTTCGTCCAATATTTCTCCATCGATTTTGAAGCTTTTCGTAGTAGTTATATATTTTTCGTGTTTTTCTACATCGGAAAAGCTTAAACTTTTCTTATTCTTACTTTCTCCCTTTGCTGATATATAAGCAGGCACTGAAAATACTAATAGCAAGGCAAGAAAAATTATAAACTTTTTATTTTTCATTTTACCCTCCTATGCTAACTTGTTAATGTAATTATATGTCTTTTTTTTCTTTTTTGCAAATTATTTCATAAAAAAACTACCCTTTGTGGGTAGTTTGTTATGCTTCAAGCACTAATTTTTAGTTTTATCTTTACAGATTATTTTCTTTTTATTTTGCTCCATGTCATTAAACATGCTGGTAGAACAACGTATCCTACTATCATAGATATTATTGCAAACATATTTGCGTGTGTTTGTCCGCTGTCATCTACTGTTGTAAATTGTCCAACCCAGTTGAATTTATATAGTAGCACAAGGGTAAGTCCTAGGGCTATTATTGGTATGATTACATCTGTTGCGAAGTTTCTCTTTACATTTGGCATTACTTCTTCTTTTTGTTTTCCATAGTAAAACATGATTATTGATATTGGTACAATTACAAATTGTATAAATCTTGATATTGAACTTATAATCATGATGCTAGCCATATTGAATTTGAATGCTAGTGGTATTACTACTGCTATGGTTATGGTTGTTAAGAATGATGCTATTGGGAATCCATTTTCTGTTCTTTTTGAGAATATCTTAGGTACTTGTCCTTGGTTTGACATAGATTCTAGGATACGTGGTGTTCCAAATGATGCTGCCACATTGATACCGAACATGGATACCAATGCTCCGCCTATTATAAGATTTCTTATGATTCTGTTTGAGAATACATCTGCAAGGGCTACTACTTCTTTAGATGTTACTAATGCTTCTGGGTTTATAGCCATTGCTATTCCAACTATTCCCATATATATTACTGCTATTATCCCAATTGCTAGTGGAATTGCTCTTGGTAGATTCTTTTCTGGTTCTTCCATGTCTTCTGATGCAGATGCGACACTTTCAAATCCTGTGAATGCATAGAATGCTGCTATTACTGCTGTTACCCATCCTGTTATATCTAGGTTTGATCCTAGCACTTGTCCTGCATCGTCTGTTAGGTTGTTTATTGCAGAGTAATTATTTTCTCCTAGGAATAGTACCATTACTAGTCCTACTATGATGGTGGTTACTAGTGCGCCTACCTTACCTATGGTTGATAGGTTATTTATGATTTCGAATACTCTGGTTCCTAGTAGGTTTATAATCATAAGAATACCCATAAGTACCATAAATCCGATGGTTACTGTGGTTAGACTTTCGTAGTTAAGTCCAAATATTTTTAATACTGTTTTAACTACTGCTGTTCCCATTACACCCCAAGCTATGCCTGCGGCTACATATCTGGTTATACCTACATAGTATCCAAGGTCATCTCCAAATGCTGCCTTTGTGTAGGCGTAGGCTGCTCCCCCTTTAGATACATATTTTGCTGCTGCTGCAAATGTAACTGCTAAAACTGCTGAAAATATTGCTGCTAGCGCATATACCATAAGCGCTTTATTTCCTGATTTTGCAACAACTGAACCTGGTGATAAGAATATACCTGTTCCTATAATTGAATTGATTGTAAGTAGTACAATCGAATAGAATCCTAATTTTTTCTTCATGTTATCTCCTTATTTTTTTGCTTCTTCTACAAGTCTATTGAAGATTCCTTGCATACTTTCCATTACCATGTGTAACATTTCCGGATGGAATTGAACTCCTAGTAAGAATCTGTAATTTCTGTCTTCAACTGCTTCTATTATTCCATCTGGTGCTTTTGCTACTACTCTTAGACCTTCTCCAACTCTGTCTATTGCTTGGTGGTGGAATGAGTTTACCATTAGGTCATTTTCTTTTAGAATTTCGTAAAGATGTGATTCTTCTTCCACTGATATTCTATGAGTAGGTAGGTTTGTAGTATGTCCTTGACTGTGTTTTAGATAGTTTAGTCCTGAGTAGGACAAATCTTGGAATAGATTTCCGCCGTAGGCTACGTTTATGATTTGAACTCCTCTACAAATGCCTAGTATTGGGATATTTTTTTCTTTAGCTTTTTTCAAAAGGCTTAGATCGAATCTATCCCTTCTTGGAACAACCACTCCTAGTTTTGGCATTGGGTCTTCTCCATAGAATTCTGGGCTGACATCTTGTCCTCCAGTTAAAATAAGTGCATCTATTGAAGAGATATAGCTATCTATTACTTCTTCATCTTCTGTCATAGGTAGTACAATAGGTACTCCTCCAGCGTTTATAACTCCAGATATATAATCTTCGTTTACATATACTTTTTTATATCCTAAAAACATTTCTTTGTCGATTAGAAAGTTTCCAGATACTCCTATAATTGGTTTATTCATGCGTGCTCCTTTCTTAGTGTCTTGAATTGCAGTGTTTTTATTTTAACATAATATTTAATCTATTTAAATGATTTCGTTAAAATTTTTTCAAAAAAATTTCACAAAATAAAAATTTTTTATCACATGTTTTCTTTTTAATTCCACAGAAATTTTTTGAATTTAGATTAGAGGTTTATCTCCCGAAATTAAGACATCAAAAAACCCCTCCATCCTTATTCCGGATTTTGGGGTTCAGGTCACCATGCCGCTGTAATTTATTTTCCTAATGCTTCGTCGATTTTCGCTCTGTCAAATCCTACGATTTCTTCGTCGCCGATTACTACTACAGGTACTCCTGTGTAGCCCATCTTCATTAGTTCTTGTCTTGCAGCTTTATCTGTTTGTACATTTTTTTCTTCATATTCTAATCCTTTTTCTGCTAGGTATTCTTTAGCCATTACGCAGTAAGGACATGTACTTGATGTGTAAACTTTTATTTTTTCCATTATTTACCTCCATTTTTTTCTTCTATAACTCAATATACCCAATTATTTTTATTTTATTCAATGTTTATGGGACGCGTGTTCATATCCTCCTTCAAATAGTGAGAGGACGTGGTCGTCGTCTAATGAGTAATAGCTCTTTCTGCCAACTTTTCTTACTTTTATAAGGTCTCTACTCTTTAGAATTGCAAGTTGGTGAGAGATGGAAGATTGAGTCATCTCCAGTGTTTCTGAAATATCTGTTACACATAGTTCTCCCATGGATAGGGTGTAGATTATTCTAAGTCTAGTAGGATCTGCAAGTACTTTGAAAATTCCAGATAGGTGGTTTAAGACTTTTTCATCTCTGGTAAATTTGTCTACTTCTTCTTTTATTTTTTCTAAGTCCATTTTTCTCCTCTATTCCTTTTAATCTTCTATTTTTGGAAAGTTTATCGAAAGCACCATGAATTCCTCTGGGCTTAGGGTCTCTCCTCTTCTGTTTGCATCTATTCCCGATATTTTCAGTGCTTCTGCTATTTCTGTCTTGGTTATATTTTTAAATCCATAGGTGGATAGGGCGTTTAAGATGGTCTTTCTTCTTTTGCTAAATGCGCCTCTTACCACTCTAAATAGTTTGTCTTTGTCTATGTCTTCTCTGTGTTTTTTAATTTCTAGTTTTACTACCGCTGAGTCCACGTTTGGCTTAGGCATAAAGACTGATTTTGGCACGCTGAATAGGTATTTTGGCTCTGCGTAGTAGTTTATAAAGACTGATAGTGATCCGTAATCCTTGGTGCCTGTCTCTGCTGCAAATCTATTCGCCACTTCTTTTTGCACCATCACCGTTATGGATTCTACTTCTAGATCCGATTCTAAAATCTTGGTGATGATCGGGGTGGTTACATAGTATGGCAGGTTCGCCACCACTTTTATCGGTCCCTTTAGATAGGATTTTATCTCTTCTGTATCCAGTCTTAAAAAGTCGTCGTAGATTATTTTAACCCTGTCGTAGTTTAGAGTTTTTTTGTGGATGTCCACCAAGTTTTTGTCGATTTCCACCGCCAACACATTTGCTCCGCGAAGGAGGAGTTCTTCTGTAAGTGTGCCCACTCCTGGTCCGATTTCCAGTACGTTTGAGCCTTCTTCCACTCCTGCTCCGTCGGCGATGCGCCTAACTATATTTCCATCTATTAAAAAATTCTGTCCCAAACTTTTGGTAAATCTAAATCCAAATTCTTCTAGGATTTGTACCAGTACGGAGGGTTTAAATAGTCTATCCATTTTTTCTTACCTCTTCAAGTTTTTCTAGCAATTCTTCTTCTTTTATCTTAAATGAGTTGAGTCTTTTTAAAAATATCTTTGCGTTTGCGTGACCGATGCCCAGTGCTTCTCCGAGTTTTTCCCTAAGCATTGAAGATTCTTTGGAACCGGTGAGGCCAAGTCTTACAAGATCTCTATTGTCGTAGATTTCTTCGTACTCTTCTCTCAGTGGTTTTGCTCGGCTTATTGCTTCTCTTATATCTTCTGGCTTTGCGTTTTCGACGCCGATGTTGCCGTCCTTTTCTCCTTTTTTTCTAGGAAGATAGGCATGCTTCACTCCGGGTACTGCTCTTTCTATATCTCTTCTGATCTTTTCTCCTGTGTGATCCGGGTCGGTGAAGATGATTATGCCCCTTCTCTTTTGAAGTTCTTTTAGGGTATTTAGAAGTTTCTTGCCGAATCCAAACCCGTGGGTGGTTATTACTTCTGCATCCACTGCTGCTTTTACCGCAGTTACATCGTCTTTTCCTTCTACAACTATGACTTCCTTTATCATATGCCGTAAAACTCCTTAGTATTTTTTGAAGTTTTATCTATAACTTCTTCTACATTTATACCCCTTAGACTAGCAATTTCTTCTGCCACATATTTTACAAACATCGGCTCGTTTCTCTTGCCCCTTAGTGGAACTGGAGCCATGTATGGTGAGTCGGTTTCAAGTAGAAGTCTATCTAGCGGCACTTCCTTTGCAACTTCTTTTGGAGTTACGGAATTTTTAAAGGTCACAGCACCGCCAAGTGCTATATAGAATCCGAGTTTCATGTATTCTCTCATCATTTCCACAGAGCTTGAGTAGCAATGGATGAGCACCTTCATGTTCGGATATTTTTCGTGAGCTTCTTTTAAGATGTCGAAGGTGTCCTTGTGGGCGTCTCTAGAGTGGATCACTATTGGTAGGTTTAACTTCGCCGCAAGTTCTATTTGCTTTTCAAACACTTCCCTTTGAATATCCCTAGGAGAGTTGTCGTAGTAATAGTCGAGACCAATCTCTCCTATCGCCACCACCTTTTTATTTTTAGCAAGTTCTATAAGTTCGTTTTCGATTTCTTCGTCATAGCTACTTGCATCATGGGGATGGATGCCCACCACTGCATATATATTTTCATATTTATCCGCAAGATCCACAGAATTTCTAGAACTTACAATGTCTGCACCTATATTAAACACATATTCTATGCCATGTTTTTCTAAATTATTTATCAAAGAATCTCTATCTAGATCGAATTTCGGATCGTCTAAATGAGCGTGAGAATCTATCATCAATTAACCACTGCTCCATCTGGGATATCTTCCATTACAGTTGCAAGGGAAAGTTTGCCGTCTTCAGTTTGTGCAGCCATTAGCATTCCGTGAGATTCCACTCCTCTGAACTTCTTAGGTTCAAGGTTTGTAATCACAAGGATCTTCCTTCCTGTTAATTCTTCTTTTGTGTAATGGCTCTTGATATTTGAAACGATAACTCTTCTTTCGTCGCCAATCTTTAGATTTAAAACGTAGAGTCTATCTGCGTTTGGATGGTCCTCAACAGATTCAACAAGAGCTACCTTTATCTTTACTTTACCAAAATCGTCGATGGTAATTGGTGCAGCTTCATCTTCTTTTGCTTCCTCAACTTTTTTCGCTTCAGGTTTCTTGCCACCAGCCTTTGCAATCCATTCTTCAAGATCTTTTTCACGTTTATCTGCAAGAGCCTTGTTTTCAGCGTCTAGCTTCTTGATTTCTTCTTGGATATCAAGTCTTGGGAAGATTACATCACCTTTAGTAACCTTTGCTCCACTTGCAAGAAGTCCAAATTCGCTAGCATCTTCAAGTTTGATTTCACCTTCAATGCCAAGTTGTCTTCTAATTTCTTTGGCTGTGTTGGTTAAGAATGGGCTGATCAAAATTGATACTATTCTTAGAGATTCAGCAAGATTGTATAGAACATTGTTAAGTTCGTCCTTCTTAGATTCGTCCTTTGCAAGGATCCAAGGAGTAGTTTCGTCAACGTACTTGTTACCACGTCTAACCAAGGTCCATATAGCTTCTAGAGCATCGGAGAATTGGTAGGTTTCCATAGCCTTTTCAACCTTAGCGCGGATAGAAGTTGCAAGTTCGATTAAACCATCGTCAAATTCAGTCTTAGCATCAGTCTTTTCAATTACGCCGTCATTATATTTAATAATCATGGAAACAGTTCTTGAAACTAAGTTTCCTAAGTCGTTTGCAAGGTCAGAGTTAAGTCTTGCCATGAATTTTTCCTTGGTGAAACTTCCGTCAGAACCGAAAGAAAATTCTCTTAATAAGAAGTATTTAAGAGCGTCAACTCCGTAAAGTTTGATAATTGGTTCAGGATAAACTACGTTACCTTTAGATTTACTCATCTTGTCATTGTCAAATAGAATCCAACCATGACCGAATACTTGTTTAGGAAGAGGCATATCAAGTGCCATTAGAATTGCAGGCCAAATAATAGTATGGAATCTCATGATTTCCTTACCAACTAGATGTACATCAGCAGGCCAAAATTCATTAAATTGTTCGTCATTCCAACCGTAGCCAAGACCAGTCAAGTAGCATGAAAGAGCATCGATCCATACATATACGATGTGATTATCATCGAAAGGAACCTTAACTCCCCATTTAAAAGAACTTCTAGAAACAGATAAATCTTCAAGACCACCTTCAAGGAAGTTCTTAACCATTTCATTCTTTCTTGATTCTGGAACTATAAATTCAGGATGTTCGTTGTAAAGCTCGATAAGCTTGTCTCTGTACTTTGAAAGTCTGAAGAAATAAGCTTCTTCCTTAGCAAGGTGAGTTTCTCTACCGCAGTCAGGACAGGTGTGACCTTCCCCAAGTTGAGACTCAGTCCAGAAAGATTCGCAAGGAGTACAGTAGTATCCCTCGTATTCAGACTTGTAAATTTCGCCCTTGTCATAAAGCTTTTGAAAGATGTTTTGCACATTTTTTTCGTGAATTTCATCGGTAGATCTGATGAAATAATCATAATCGATGTCCATAGTCTTCCAAAGAGCCTTTATATTATCCACGATATGATCGATGTATTCCTTTGGTTCCATGCCATATTCGTGAGCTTTTTGCATAAGTTTTTGACCGTGTTCGTCGGAACCAGTAGTGAAGTAAACGTCGTAGCCTTGAAGAGTCTTGAACTTTTTAAGTGCGTCCGCCGCAACGGTACAATAGGTGTGACCAATGTGTAAATTGTCACTTGGATAGTAAATAGGTGTGGTTAAATAATATTTTTTACTCATAATTCCTCCCTTTTATCTGTAAAATAAAAAAATCCTCCGCTAGAGACGAAGGATCGTGGTACCACTCTAATTTGTCTAAAAGACCTCTAAAAATATAACGGTTTTAGCCGCCCTTTCGGGATAAAGTGAATCCATGTTCAGCAAATCATCCTTAGGTCTTCCACCAAATGACCATTCTCTGTAAAGAATAGAAAAGCTTACTCAAAACACTGTAAATTTTAAATATTCTAGAAACATTATACATTAAAGGCGGATTTATTGCAATATGTGGGTTTTGAAGGTGAAGTCACTTAATAGAGATAATTGAAGGAAGACAGTCGCCCTGAGCGAACGAAGTGAGTCGAACGGGTATAACCCTGGTGGGGTCAAACATGTATGATCCCCGTAGCGAAAGCTTTTTGCTTCCACAGCTGGGCAGTCAAGTTCTGCAAATCAGCCTTCACTACGCTTGGCTTCTTTGGAACTCTTTGCACAAGACCTGCTACGAAACGGGAGATTTCGGCTAGGGCTTCGAAGGATCTCTTAAAAAGAAAACCCATTGCGTTAACTTGACCATCGGAGGTTATACCCATTCGACTTCGACGGCGATGCCGTCTTCGCTCAGGGTGACAACCACCTATAAAATTCATTTAAAAGATAACCTTCTGGAGCACAGTCACCCTGAGCGAAAGAGCCACAAGGCTCTGGAGTCGAACGGGTATAACCCTGGTGAAGTAAGACATATATGATTTTTGTAGTGGAAGCAATCTGCTTCCATAAACCTCAATACTAAACTCTTTTTCCTCAGCCGTCAGGCGTGCGACAATATCAAAATCTTATTTCCATCTCGTAGCGGAACCTTCTAGGTTCCACAGCCGAAGGCTACAAAAACCATCCCAACTACAGTCACCCTGAGCGGAAGAGCCGCAAGGCTCTGGAGTCGAATGGGTCTAACCTCAGAGGGTCAAGTTAATGCAAGTGAAATAATTTTATTTATTAATTAATAATAATTATCTCCCATGCTCTACGTAGAGCATCAAAAATGTAAATAAATATCCAACACTTCTTTAAAACATATTCTATATTCTTCAAATTTTCTTTTACGAGGGGGCGGGAGGCACCGAAAAACCTGCGGTTTTACGGACGAGACTCGCAGTTTCCTCCCTTCTCACTCGAGCTCCCTCTGCCCACCTCGCATTATCAGGGAAGTGATTTTCACATTTCGGCTAAAATTTGGGAACTCGCTACGCTCAGACACCCAAATTTTTTAACGCCTCATGGAAAATCACAGAAGTTGCATCGGTAGGTCATAACAAGGTTTAAAGATTATATTTACGTAATTTGTATTATGCTTTATCTCTAGATAAACTTTTAATTTTGCATAGAGAAAATTAAAATCAGGCGAAGCCGTACGACAATATAAATTACGATTTATATTTGTAGCGGAAGCAATCTGCTTCCATTAACCTAAATACTAAATTCTTTTTAATCAGGCGAAGCCGTAAAACAAACATTATTTCTATTTATCCCCGTAGCGGAACCTTCTAGGTTCCACAGCCGAGCAGTCGAGTTCTGCAAATCAGCCTGCACTACGCTTGTCTTCTTTGGAACTCTTTGCACGAGACCTGCTACGAAATCAAAGATTTCGGCTAGGGCTTCGAATGGGTATAACTTCAGAGGACAAAGTCTCGACAAATAAAGTACGATTAATAATAATTATGCCACGCGCTATCTGGATAGCATCTGTTTTAATATTTATTTAAATTTTAAAATTCTTTTCCATTGTAAATGAAAATAAACCCGCCACAATAAATAAAATTCATCTTCACAAAAAACTATGGAAAGTATACTTGACATTTGTTATGAAAATAATTATACTATATGTAAAGTTAACTTGTCATTTGATGGGAGGTAATTAAATGTGAAAAATAGACTTGAAGAAATTAGAAAAAGTCGAGGAATTACTCAAGAAGAACTGGCAAATATCCTTGAAGTGTCAAGGCAGACCATCGGTTCTCTAGAGAATGGAAGGTATAATCCTTCAATTATTTTAGCTTTTAAAATTGCTAAATTTTTTAAATTGACAATTGAAGACATTTTTATTTATGAGGAGGAAGAAAATGAATAGAAACAAAAATATTTTAAGAGACTGGATGCTAGTGTTTTTAGGATTAGCATTGGTTTTAACCGGACTTTATCTTCACAAAAGCATCGATAGTGTAAATAAGACAGTCCTCGCTATTCCGTATTTATTTATCGGTATTGGATGTGGAGTTTTCGGACATTTCATGGGAAATATAATTAAATATTTCTCTACAAAAAATAACAAAGAGTTAATCAGACAGCTTGAAATTGATAAGAAGGACGAAAGAAACGTATTGATTGCAGAAAAATCAAAGGCAAAAGCCTACTACTTAATGACCTATCTCTTTGCAGCCATGCTTATTATGTTTTCATTGATGGATGTTGATAAGTTGCAAATAATAATACTAGTTGCAATCTATCTTTCTATACAAATATATGCAGTCTTTTGGCGTTCTAAATTTGAAAAAGAAATGTAAATGGAGGATTTAAAAATGAACAAAAAAATAATATTGATAGTTTTGGTCCTTGTATCTGTTGGGCTTTCAATTTATGGCTACATGGTTTTGCCAGAAACGGTAACTGTACAAATAGATATGTCTGGAAATCCATCTAACTTTTATCCTAAAGCTTTAGCTATAGCCTCACAATTATTATTATCCATCGGTGGCGGTATCGGATATTATTTTTCTAAAGAAAAAGAAAAGAAGTTTCTCGTCCTATCTATCGGTGGGATTATAGTTTCAATCGTTACATTGGTATACAATGTTTAAGTTTACTTATAAATTTACAAACAGCAAGTCAGTTGATTTGCTGTTTTTTTGTTGGGTGTTCTACGTAGAGCGTGATACCTGTTATTAAATTCATGGCGAGCGTTTCGAAGGTTTATTTGAAGTCTGATTTGCAGAACTCGACCGCTCGGCTGTGGAACCTAGATTTCCGCTACAAAAATAAATTATTCATTATGGTTATATTAATTTCAGATACAAAACCTTCCTACGATCTATCCCATAGAATCCTTAATTGTAATCCTTTCGTCGATACAACTTAAGACACAACAGGTGATTTTTGCTTTCGGCGTTAAGAAATTTTCCACTGTCTGAGTGTAGCGAGTTTGGAAAATTTTAGCCGAATAAGAAAATCACTACCAAAACCTCCCCAATGCGAGGTGGAAGGGGGAGCTCGAGGGGGAAGGGAGGGAACTGCGAGTCTCGAAGAGAAAACCGTAGGTTTTTTCGAGAGACGTTAATTCCCTCCCTCTCCCTCGTAAAAAAAGATTTGAAGAAGAAAGAATATGGTTAGGTTATGTATAGGATATTTAATAATATTTAATAATATTTATTATTATTTTTGAAAATAATTCATTTGCAAGGACTTGACCACCAGAGGTTATATCCGTTCGACTCACTTCGTTCGCTCAGGATGACTGTAGTTGCATGGTCTTTAAAACCTTTCAAAAAATAAAAAAAATGGGGCTTTTACGCCCCACGCTAGTTTTATTAATCTAATTTTGTTTCTAATATTTTTTCTTTGTTGTTTTTCGCATGTTTTAATACGAATACTACGTATAGTATTGCTAAAACTGCTCCTACTACATAAGATCCAGTGTATGACATTGGGTCTATTGCAGGATTCCATTTTGATAGGAATCTTTCTTCTAGTCCTAATCCTATCTTCATATGTGAAATATAGGAGAATACTATGAATGTGTAGAAGATTCCTGGAATTAATGGCATAATCCATTTCTTTCCATTTACATATAGGTAAACTGTTGCTACTCCTAGTGCAAATAGTGCTACGAATTGGTTAGTAAATCCGAAGTATCTCCATAGTAGGTTGAATCCTCCTGGACTTGATTTTGCAAAGTATAGGATTCCAAATGCTGGGATAAATATTGCTAGTGAGATAGAGATTCTCTTTGCCCAGCTTCTTTGTTCGATTCCTAGTTCGTCTGCAATTATAAGTCTTAGTGCTCTGAATGCGGTGTCTCCAGATGTAATAGGTAGTACTATAACTCCTACTACTGCTAGCATACCACCGATGTTACCCATGAATGCACGTGATACTTCTCCTACCATTGCTGTTGCGCCTGTGTCAAGTGGTGCTGTTCCATTTGAGAATAGAACCATTGCTCCACCTGCCCAACACATAGCTATGAATCCTTCCATAACCATTGCCCAGTAGAATACGAATTTACCTTCTTTTTCATGTCTTACTGTTCTAGAAATAAGTGTTGATTGAGATCCGTGGAAACCTGATAGGATACCGCAGGCTACTGTTACAAAGAATGCAGGGATGAACTTTTGTCCATCTGGATGTTGTGCTAGTAGTCCTTGTCCTTCAAATGCAAGGTGTCCTGATCCTTTAGCAATAATACCAAAGAAGATTCCAACTGCTGAGATAATTAGGAATGCTCCAAATAGTGGATAGATTCTACCGATAATAGCATCTATTGGGAATAGTGTTGCTATTATATAGTATAAGAAGATACATGCGTAGATGATCCAAATTACGCTTCCACTTGGGTCTTTTCCAAGAATATCTTTTGCGATTAAGTCTCCAGGAGTGTATACGAATACTACCCCTGTTAGTAGTAGTAGGATACCTATTACTACGTTGTAGAATTTTCTAGTATTATTGCCTAAATATTTACTTACAAGTTTAGGGATTTGTGCTCCCCCGTTTCTCATGGAAATCATACCGTTGAAGTAGTCATGAGCTGAACCACCGATTATGTTTCCGATAGGTATTGCAATAAATGCAATAGGTCCAAATAGAATTCCTTGGATAGGTCCAAGTACAGGTCCTGTACCTGCAATGTTTAATAATTCTATAAGGAAGTTTTTGTTTTTGCTCATTCCGACAAAGTCCATACCGTCTGCTTTTGCAATTGCTGGTGTTTCTCTATCGTCTGGTTCTATTTGTCTTTCACATAGATTAGAGTAGAAATATCCACCTACAAACAATATGACAAGTCCGACTAAAAATAATGTCATAATTACACCTCTTAATATTAAACTAGCTATATTTATAGTATCACTATACAGTTCTAAATGCAATCGTTTAACTGGGTAAATCGCCGCATTTTATGATAATCATGTTATCAATTTAACAAAATAAAAGCTTCCTCTAAAGTATACCGTTATAGACGATTTTTTACTTTTTAGGAAGCTTTATAATTTTTATTATTTTTTTAAACTATTCTAATTTATTTATTTTTTCTTTTTTTACTAGGAACTCATCTATTTCATCGACTTTTAAAACAAATGTAAATACAAAGTAGACTGCTCCTGCTACCGCAAGGGCGATTAAAAATCCGAGTTTATCTCCGAAACGAGATGCTGTAAATTTAAAACTTATTGCTGATGCTGCGCCCATAGCTGCAGATGAAACTATAATCTTTATGATATTTACAAGGGTCTTTCTATCTATAAGGCTTCCCACCTTCTTTTTAAGCGGTAGGATAAGTAGAATTCCTCCGAGAATAAATGATACAGATGTTGCTAGTGCCAGTCCTTCCACTCCTCTACTCTTAACCAAGATTAGGGAGAGTATTGCGTTTATAACTACCATTAAGACAGAGTTTATAACTGGAGTCTTTGAGTCATCTAAGGTATAAAACACCCTTGATATTATTTCTCGAAGCCCGATTCCTATAAGTCCTATGGCGTATAGGGCAAGTACTGGTTTGGTTTTCATTGCGTCTTCAACGGTAAACTTACCACCGACAAATAGTATCTCAACTATCGGTCCTGCAAATATAAATAGTCCAACCGTAGCAGGAATCACTAGAAACATAATGGTTGAAAGTCCCATTAATGTAGATTTTTTTAGATCTTCATAATTATTTAGGGATGCGTGTCTTGCCATCTGTGGGTACACAGCTGTTATTACAGATGTAATTACTATGCCTGTCACGAATCCTTGAATTTTATATGCGTAGTTTAGGATTGAGACTCCGCTTTCGATATCTGATGCGAGAGCCTTTGAAATCATAAAATTAAGCTCGATTACAGAGGTAGACACGATGATTGGAAGGATCATGCTCATCATCATCTTTAGATGTGGGTCCTTAAAGTCGATCAAGATTCTATGTCTGTAACCTTCCTTTTTTAAATAAGGAAAGAAGATTATATATTGGAAAATAAATGAAATCAAAATTCCAATTCCGAGGTAGTTGTAGCCGTTTTTGTAGGCGAAGTACATAAAACCCATCATCAGTAGGTTTTGCAAAATTGCATGAACTACCGAAACTACAAATCTTCTCTTAATCTGTAAGTATGCCTTAAACACGCTCATCATCGAAGTTACTGAAAGTGATAGAAGTCCCATCCTAGTCATAAATATGCTAAGGCTTAGCTTTTCTCCTTCGAATCCTGGCGCCATCAAAACCACAAGTTGTTTTGCAAAAATCACAAGTATTATAGAAATAATCCCTGTAATTAAAAATATTAAATTGGTAAAGCTGGCTGTGAATCTATCGGCGTAGTCCTTGTCATTTTTTTCTATTGCTTGGTTGTACATTGGGATAAATCCATTGGCAGTTGCACCGCTTATGACATTGGTAAACGCCATAGGAATTTGAAAAGCAATCAAAAATGCATCAGCCACCACGGAAAGTCCAAAGAAGTATGCAAGTGTCTTCTCCCTCAAAAGTCCAAATACCTTTGAAATTATAGTTACAATCATTAATATATATGAAGTTCTCATTTTATCTCCTTTAATCTCTGTCTATCTATTATACCATTTTAGAATTAGAAATAAAAAATAGATGAGATTTTTTTGGATTCTGTTATGAAAAATCTAAAACGAACCTAAATTTTATTATTCAGGTTCGTTTTGTTTCCTATATTTACTAGGACTAAGTCCTGTGAAATCTTTAAATGCTCTGTTGAAGTTAGATGGGTTCTGAAAATTTAGATCATTGCTTATTTCTAGTATGGATTTATCTGTGTTTAGAAGCAAATCCTCCGAATATATTAGTTTTAACCTTTGGATATACTTCATCGGCGTGTATTGAAAGGATCTTGTAAACTTTGTGTTTAGAGTAGATTTTGATATTTTAAATTTTTTCGCTAGATGATCTAAGTTTAGATTTTTATCCAGGTTTTCTTTCATATATTGCTCAACTTCTTCCATTAGTTTATCCCCTCCTGCCGTGAAATAATTGGTCTTACTTGGATTTATGCCAACTTTTCCTATTCTATATATGAGTTCCAAGGATTTTAATTTTATAAACATCATATCTCTTTCTTTAAGCGCTTGGATCAGTTCATTTGCAAGTTTTACCAAATCTTCGTTTTTAATGGCATATCCCATGTCTTTTACATTTTTAAATTTATATATAAATTCTCCAATGTATGGAAAGTAGGGGGAATTTTTATCCAAGATTTTATCTGCTATTACTATGTTAAATGCCGTGGTTCGATGACTTGTGGTGGAAGAAAATTTTGAATTTGGTATTGATTTTCCTACGAATATTTCATTTGTAGTTATGAGAACTTTGCTATTGTTTATGTAAGTGAAATGATTGCCTTCATAGCAGTATCCTATCCTATAGCCTCTATTTCCCTCCGTAGAAGAGTTATGGGCGTTGTATTTCTTCTTTAGACTGATGTAGAGTACAAAGACCCCCGGAAATATTTCGTAAGAGGTCATCTTATTTTCAGGGCTTTCTAAGCCTATATAATTTATAATTCTAGGATCCTCTGTAGGAAATTCTTCGAACCCCCAAGATTTAAGTCTATTCTCTTTCATACAAACTCCACTATATTTTCTTTCGAATTTTTTATAAATTCATAGTCATGGCTTATGACGATTATTGTCTTTCCTTCATCTTTCATCTCTTTTAATATGTCTATTAGTCTTTTCATATTTTCAAAACACAGTCCAGATGTAGGTTCGTCGAGCACCACGATTTCCTTAGGACTTGCCATTGCTAGTCCCAGAGCGAGTCTTTGTTTTTCTCCGCCAGATAACTTCTGTGGGTGGCTTTCTCTCCTATTCCAGAGTTCTAGTTTCTTTAATATTTCTTCAATCTTTTTTTCGTCATCTGTTACTATTTTCATCTCCGTTAAAACGGATTCTGTAAATAGCTGGTAGTTGACATCCTGCATCACTAGAGAAATATAGTCTCCATGGTTTTTTATTCTTTTATTTTTGTAAAATACTTCTCCCTTTTGCTTCTTATTAAGACCACAAAGATTTCTTATAAATGAAGATTTACCAATTCCATTTGCTCCTATTATGAAATATATTCCCGGATCAAAGCTCATTGAAAAATCAAATAGCTTTGGATTTTTTTCATATTGGCAGGTAAAATCTCTACATATAAGCGATTTTCCTTCATCGAAACTGTGGTCGGATAGGTTCTTCACTTCGTAGCTTTTACTTATAAGTTCTTCTTTTTCTATGTCTTTAAGGGTTCTAAGTCTGTGCTTTTCAAGTATTTCTTCTGAGATTCTATCTTTACTATAGGATAAAATTTTCCGATTTTCAATTATAAGTAGTCTGTCCATTATTTCTTTTAAATAGTAGAGCCTGTGCTCAGCGATGATTATTATCTTGCCCAAGGATTTTAAAACTTCTAGGCAGTGGGTCAATTTTTCTATGGATTCTCTGTCTAAGGATGCGGATGATTCGTCGAAAATATATATTTCATTGTCCATAACCGCCACAGAATTTATAGCTATTAGTTGTTTCTGCCCTCCAGATAGTTTGAATAAATCCTTATCTAAAAGATCCTGACTATTTAGTAGTTTTGAAAAATATTCTATCTTTTCATAAATTTTATCCCTAGAAACATTCCTATTTTCTAGGGCAAATGCGATTTCATCTAGAGAATTAATGGCGTAGAATTGATTTTTTGGATTTTGAAAGACTGTTGAGATGAATTTTGATCTGTCGGTTATATCCAACTTCAAAATACTTTCTCCATCAAATAAAAGATCCCCTTCCATCTTTGCCATATCAACTTCTGGTATAATTCCATTTATAGTCTTGATTAGAGATGATTTACCACATCCAGATCTGCCTGTGATGACATTTATAGATCCCTTTTCAAATTTTAAATTTATATCTTCAAGTATTCTATTTTCTCCCTCATCTTCTTTGAATGAAAGAGAAAAATTCTTAAATTCTAGCATATTTTTATCCTTATAAATAATATTATTATATAAATTCCGAAACTAAGTAGGACATAGTCCGCCGTTTTAAGCCTTGCACATGATATGGAAGACCTCTCTTTATTCATTTTCATGCCTCTTGTCATGGCAGATATCGCAACATTGTCCGCTGTTTGAGATACAATCATAAGTAATGGCACAAATCTATATTCCAGTATCTTCGCCGGATTTTTAAAGAAGTTTTTCATCGTAAGTCCATGCATGTACATAGCTTCTCCGATGATTTTGTAATCTTCTTTTATAGAATAGAAAAATCTAAACATTACAGAAATTGGTATGATTATATAGTCTGGAAATTTGATTTTCTTTAGTGAATAGACGAGATCGCTCATCTTAGTAGTTGTCACAGTGTAATAACCCATCATCACTCCTGGAAGTATTCTAAGTATTATTCCGCAGTAGAGATTAAAGACCATCCCTAAATAAGAATTTGGATACTTGGATGCTACTATCTGTCCTACTACGGCTATCCCAGTATAAAAAAGTCCCTTACCAATAAGGGACCATTTTTTATCTAGGATGGCAAGCAGGTATGGAAATATAGCTAACAAAATTCCAAGGTATTTATAATTCATACTAATGGAACCTTCTGTTGCTGATATTCCTATGATGATTGTCAAAAATAATTTTGTCCTAAAATCAATTTTCATTAAGCCATTCCCGCTTTTTTAAAATGTTTATTTAAGATTTTAATTCCAATGGTACATCCTATGTATCCACCGAGCATACCTAGTAGAACTACAGGTATAAAGGACCAAGTTGGCATAACAGATAACATTTTTTCTGCAAATTCAGCACCATAATTTTTATCTATTAAAAATTGTACATAGGCATCTCTAGCAAAATAAATTGGTATTAAATTTGCAGCTGCAAAAATCATAAAGACTGTGTAGGTTAGTCTTGCAGTTTTTATTGATTTATAGCCACCTTTTTTCAATATCATTTCACAAATTAAGGATAAGACAACTATTGCAGGAAAAACTATCGCTCCATGACCTGACATTGAAAATACAAGTCCAAATACTATTCCCATGATTAAGACCATTCCAAATTTATCTATCTTTGTTGAATAAAGCATAAATACAGGTCCTGAAAGTAAACCGCAAGCAAATGGAACTAGGGGCATAAGTACAGGTATAAAACCTATCATACCTCCACACCAAGTTGCCATTACTGTTAAAAGTGAAAATACTCCTGCATTTATTAAATCTCGAATTCCAAATTTATTCATTCTTTCCTCCTTAATATATAAATTCTTCAGATTTTTTAGATGATTCAATCATTTTTTGGTAAGTTTTACTATTTTTTATAAGTTCATCGTGTTTTCCAAAATCTTCTATCTTCCCATCTTTCATAACTATGATTTGATCTACATTTCTTATTGATTTCATCCTATGGGAAACTATCATCACAGTCTTATTTTTAATTAATTTATTTAGAGATTCTTGGATATATTTTTCATTTTCCACATCAAGTGATGCCGCAATTTCATCTAGTAGGATTATTTCTGCATCCTTTAAAAATGCTCTTGCTATGGATATTCTCTGTCTTTCTCCTCCAGATAAGTTAGAGCCATTTTCGCCAATCTCCGTATCGTATCCATTCTCAAGTTTCTTTACAAATTCGTCGCAGCTAGCGAGCCTTGCAGCTTCTAGCACTTCTTCATCACTTGCAGTAGGTCTGCCGAGCCTTATATTTTCCATTACAGAACCGTTAAATAGAATTACATCTTGGAACACCATGGAAATATGTTTAAATAAATCTTCTGTCCTCGATTTATTTATTTCTTTTTTATCTATTAAGATTTCTCCTCTGTCATAATCATAGAGCCTTGCCACCAATTTTATTAGGGTCGATTTTCCACATCCTGATGGTCCAACCAATGCTGTGGTCTTGCCTTGGATGGCTCTAAATGAAATATTATCTATGACTTTTTTGTCATCGAGATAAGAAAATTCTACATTCTTTCCTTCTATATCAAATGATTTAAATTCCGTTTCTCTTCCCGGTTGGATTTCTTCTGATCTAAGTGCCTTTATCTTTTCTATTGGAGAATCCATGTACATTAACTCTCCATAAAATTGGTTAAAGGCAGCAACTCCATCAATTAATCTTGCTGAAGCAAATAGGTAGCCTGCAAAATACAAGATATTTATTTCTCCATTTATCAAGCTATTTAGTCCCACATAGATTGCAAGGGCTAGGGATAAGTTTGCTATAACCGTTGCAGAAACAATGGGTATAACTTGTCCCAGTTCTGACTTAATGTGTTTCTTTTCTAAGGACCTAACAAAGTCAATGCCACTTTTTTCCTTTTCTTCAGTCAAATTGTAGGATTTGATTTCAGTGGATAGATCTATTAGTTCTTGGAACATCTTAGAAGACTTTCTCTGTTCTTTGTAGTAGGTCGCCGTCGCTTTCTTTTGTATCTTGGTGGAAGTCAAATTCAAAATAGCAGAAATATAAATTGGAGCTATAACTGCAAGACCAAGCTTTACATTTCCAATTAGCAACAAAATGGAAATAATAACTAGGTTTATTATAAAGCCATAAAAACCTGAAACTGCATGAGAAAGACCATGCTCCATTGCCTCTACATCCTTCATAATCGTTTGAGAAAAATCAGTTAAATCTCTTTTAGAATAGAAACTAAGGGGAAGATCCTTTATAATTTCAGAAAGTTCAATCCTTAAATTTGCAGATTCTTTATAGGTTTCATTATAGGTTGTGATGTAATCTTTATTTATTACAAAAATCATTATAAGGGCAATTACTATATATGCAATGACAGAAATCTTGAGATTAAACTTGCCTAGCCCCAAGATACCTTGCATGACATACATAAGAAGAAACATAGGAAGCATGTAGGATAGACTCTTTAAGGCAGAATATTTAGTTGCAACGATGATTCCCTCTGCACCTTTGTCTGTAAGTGCAAATCTATCTTTTAAATAGTTTTTCATAGATCAACCCTCCATTCATTTGCTTCATTATACATTTCGATAAACTTCTTATACCTGCTATCTTCCTTCATAAGTTCATCGTGACTTCCTCTCTCTAGAATTTTTCCATCTTCTACCAGTAGAATTTCGTCCACTCCACGAATCGAAGAAAGCCTATGGGCAATCATAATTGTCGTCCTATCTTTTATAAGCTCCTTAAATGCAATCTGTAATTCATATTCATTTTCCGGATCTGCAGCAGCAGAAGCTTCATCAAGGATAATTATCTTTGGATCCTTCAAAAATATTCTCGCAATGGAGATCCTCTGTTTTTCACCGCCGGATAGATTTATCCCTTCAGCACCTATTATCGCATCGTACTTGTCTTTGAATTTATCTATAAAGTCATCACAGCGGGCAAGCTTTAAGGCTTTGTAGACCTCTTCATCATCTGCATCTTTGTTTGCGAGTTTTACATTTTCAAAAATCGAAATTCCTTGGAATAGTTTAGGGTTTTGAAAAACTATGCCGATATTTTTCATCAAGCTTTCCCCATCGTAGGAAGAAATATTTCTGTCGCCGATTAAAATTTCTCCAGAATCTACAGGATATAGTCCAGAGATTAACTTGGCAATGGTAGACTTACCAGATCCAGAGCTACCTACAAGAGCATATACTTTGTTCTCGTCAAGATTTAAAGAAAAATTATGTAAAATCTTATTCTTGCCATCATATGAAAAATCAACATTTTTAAAGATTATATTCTTCTTTTGTAAATCTTTTTGTGTGCCAAAAACTATTTCTTTTTCTTTCATCTCAGTGAACAGATTTTCAAGATTATCCACAGCAGAGTTAGCTTGAAAAACATACATGGAAACATACATAATCTTCATTAGATCTACGAAAAATAATCCCATAAATAAAGTGAAAAATAGAATTTTTGCCGCCCATACATTAGGATCTTGTCCTTTTGAAACCATAAATATCGCTAGAAAGACTGGCGTGATTATAAAAATATTTAAAAGCCATTGGAAAAGGACATAGGGAATCCTGCAGGACATTGAATATTTGTAGACCATGTCCTTGTAGACCATGATTGAATCGTAAAGTTTTGTAAAACCGATAAGTGGCGTGTTAAAGATCTTCACCACTGGCATTCCTCTTACATATTCCACAGCACCTGCATTCATCTCATCTAGTTTTTCCATGTACTTCTTCATAAATGATTGGTCTCCTATCATTTTGTAGAGTAAGTACATACTAAGTAGAATGATGATTACAAAAAATATTCCAAGATAGATGTCAATTGCAAAGGTCAAGGCTATCATAAGTATAGGAGTTAAAGCTGCCATAGTTTGATCTGTTATGAGGTGAGCCACAATCATGTGTGTTTGTTCCACATTGTTGTCGATTATCTTTCTTACCTCACCAGAGTTATGGGTGTCAAAAAAAGTATTTGAAGCCCTAAGTAGATGACTAAGTCCTTTTTCACGAAGTCTAGTTTCAAGCCTAAATCCAGCTAAGTGACTCATCCATGTACCGCCAAAGTAGAAGAGACCACAGGAAACGAAGAGAGCTAGAATTTTTATAGAGAAAATCTTAAGATTCATTAGATCTTCTCCACAAAATACATCTCTAAGCAAGATCCAAATTAAATAATAAGCATAAAACTGTAATAAATTCCCAACTGCAGCTAGCATCGCCGCAAGTATTCCATGAATTTTTCTTTCAGGCATATAGGAAAATAATTTCTTATAAAGTTTCATATTAACCTTCTTTCTATGTGCTATTTGATAATTAATATTAATATATCTTCTTTTTTTTCTATTGTCTAGTCAAAAAAATTTATTCTGTCAAAAAATTCAAATAAAATATGATTGTCTTTAAATTTTTGTAACAAAAAAAATCCACCGGCGTAGCAATCCCCGGTAACAACTTGTCAAGGACTTTCTAATCATTTTTATGAGGTTTTTTATCCTTTTCTCGCTCCATTTCTCTAAGCAGTATCCTTTTCAATTTATCTTGCATGGTTTCAGTCGCATTTTCATTAAAATGGACTACAACCTCGTAAGTTGCCTTTCCTATCTTCTTTATGGTCTTTGTTCCTGTATTATGTTCATTTTTATTTTCGTGCATATTATTTTCCTCCTATTAGTTGCAATTAAAAAAGACGATAGAGTTTTATTTCTACCGCCTTTCGCAAGTCTTATAGCTATTCATTGAATAACGCTTTAGCATTTACATATTAAATTTTCAAATCCTTATTACTCAGCATTCCGCCAAACATCGTATGATACATATCCTTGGAAGATTCCTCTATCTTTGTAATACTTGATATTTTATTTCCTGCATCTTTTGATGAAGCTCCGCAAAGATAAAAGGCTTCACTGTCTGTTCCATAGTCAATAGCAATATATCTATCGTGATATTTTTTCCCTGCGACTTTCATCTTAAGATTGATATTAGGGTAATCTTTTCTAAAATCGTTTAGGATATTTTTTGTAAGCATATCCCTGTTTTTCACATTGTCGCTAAAGACTATAATTTCAACATTGTCTTTTGCAGCCCTTAACAATTCTAAGGTTTTCAAGCCTATATAGTTATCTATTACATAAATGCTTTTCTTTGCAGACTTATATATTTTGGTATAGGCAACATCTGCTTCAATCTTATCTCCGTTCATTAAAAGGAAATGCTTGTATGTGTCCGGATCTATAAAATTATCCATAACCTTTTTCAAATCTTCTTTTGTAGCCATTTGCGACTTTATTTCAGCTATATCCTTTGTGTTTTGATTTGTCTGTACTGCTATTTGTAATAATTCTTTCGAGGTGATAAAGTCTTGGTTTTCAACTATAAAATCTTTCATCTGCTTAAACATTCGTATTAAAGCCTTGCTTTGCTTGACAGCAAGTTCTCCTCTTAATACAGTCATCAGCATATAAATACCTTGTTCTGTAAAGGCATAAGGCATATATCTTCTACCGCCTGAACCTTCATCTGATTTTGAGGTCAAAAATTTTGACCTCAAAAATTCCCATTCATTTTTGGTAAGTTGAAATCTAAAATCTTCATCGAATTTTTCTATGTTATTCTTAACTTGCTGATTAAATGTTTTTGTTTCATACCCATATATTTCAGCAAGTTCAAAGTCAAGCATAACCTTTTGACCTCGTATATAGTAAATCTTGCTTTTCATTGTAGTTTCATCTATCACTACAATTTCTCTGTTTTCATCTGCCATGAAATGCACCTCCAACATTATCTAAATTCTTTTATATTTTTCTACTCCATCTTCAGCTTTTCCGATGTGTTCCACATTTTTTACAAGTCTCTTATTTACATTTTCATAAAACCATCTGCCAATCAATGCCGGCGGTGTTGCGATTAACTCTCTTTCTTCTTTTGTGAGAGTATTTAATGCTCTATGAAGTTCTTCAATTTGCATTTTTACTTCGAGAGTTTTTTCTAAGTCTATTTTTTTCATCTATGATGTTATCTACAAAGTGTCCGTCATAATCCAGCGCAAAAACTATATAACATTATGCTTCTAATCTTTTCTTTGGAGATACTTTTCATGCTCTGTTATCTTCCAGTAGGCTTTGTATACTTCTTCACTTACAGGTACGGCTTTGCCTTTTACATAAAGGTAATATTCTTTCTTATCCATTGTGTGTTCCTCCTTTTCCTGTTCTCTAATTTGTTTTTGCGAATAAAAAAGGAGGACTTCTACACTTTGGCGTAAAAAGTCCTCTCGGCTTAAAAACTAATGTTGTATATAATTTTCTATTTGGTCGTTTCTGGTAAAGTATTATTGCTATGTGTAAGCAATTCCAAGCATAAAAAAGGATAAATGTATCTTATATGAACAACCGAATTTAATGTTCCCATTATTTATCCCTCCATTGCTTAGTTACATATTTTTTCTCTCCTAAATAAATATTCTGTAAACCTTAAATATTATCTTTTTGAAGCTTATAACAAGTAAATTTCATTTTACAAACTATAAAAACAGCCAAAGCAAATGACAACACATCAGAAACAGGTTGCAATAAATATATTCCAAACTTCTCATATAAATTAGTAAGTAAATATAAAAGAGGGATGTAGAAAATACCTTGCCTTGAAATCGAAATTATCAACGACCAAAAATATTCACCTATGTTTTGCATCAACATACTACTTATCGCATAATAGGCTAACAACGGAATTGTTATACATTGCATTCTAAGTATTTGCACTCCTATAGAAATAACTTCACTATCTTTAGACATTGCAATAACGAAATGTTCCGAAAAAATATATAGCACCACTGCTGATATAATCAAAAATATAGTTCCAACAACAACTGTCAAATTAAATGCTGATCTAACTCTGCCATATTTTTTTGCACCATAATTCATTGCACAAATAGGTTGAAACCCTTGCCCCCATCCAATCATAATCATATAAGCTATGGCAACTATTCTTGAACTAACGGTTAAAGCTGCAATAATACTGTCACCAAAGTTTGCTGCAACTCTATTCAATAAAATGAGAGAAACACTTGTAATTGCTTGCCTTGAAAAGTTAGGCATTCCTCCTACAAGAATATGGTATATGCGTTCTTTACTACATTTGACATTTTTCAAAGAAACAGGAATATTACCATTTCCTTTTGCCAACATAGTAAGTGCAATACACGCAATTATTTGACCTGTCAAAGTTGCATATCCAGCTCCAACAAACCCACACTTGAATATAAACATAAATACAGGATCAAGAATCATATTGCTAAACATTCCTAAAAGTAAACCTATCATTCCATCTTTTACATTTCCACAAAGTCGTAATTGATTATAAATAGTAATTGAATACAGACTAAATGGAACGCTTATTATAATCACCTTTAAATACTGAGTAGTAAATTTAAATAAGTTAACAGAAGCATTCCCACCAATGAACTTTGTCAAGTCAGAAATAAAAATCCATGACATTATAACTATTAAAAATCCACTTATAATAGAAAATACTATTCCGATTGAAGAAATAATTATTGCCTCTTCCTCATCTTGTTCTCCAAGTTTTTTAGACATAATATTCCCACTGCCATATCCAAACCAAAAACCAATAGCCTGAATAATACTCACGAAGCTAAAAACAACACCAATAGCAGCTGTCATCGATTTATCATTTAAAAGTCCGACAAAAAATGTGTCTGTCAAATTATAAATAACCATAATCATCATACCAACAATTGTTGGAACAGACATTTTTACTATCAAAGGTAAAAGTGGTTCACTTAAAATTTTTTGCCTTCTCAATTCTTTTTGATCTATTTGATTTTTTGATTTCATATTAAAAGCCTTTGACCTCGCCGGTATTACCATCTACTTGTATGGTATCTCCATCTTTGAATTTGGTAGTTGCAAAACCAACTCCAAGAACTGCCGGTATATTATATTCTCTTGCAACAATTGCAGCATGGCTTAAAGCAGAACCTGTATCTGCCACAACAGCACTTGCCAGCTTAAATAATGGAGTCCACTCAGGATCTGTAAGATGACAAACTAATATATCTCCTTTTTTCATTTTATAAAATTCTTTGGGACTATTTATCAGGCACACCTTTCCAACTGCAATACCAGTGCTTCCGCTTACTCCTTTTAAGACATCACCATCCGTTTTAAAAATCAATAACTTTGAAGCTTCCCATACTTTCACTGCTAAAGGAAATTTTTCGTTTCTCCTATTTATTTTTTCCTTATCTGATTCATTTAAATTACCTCTGTTAATTGCTTTAAGTAATTCTTTATGAAAAAGATTAGCCACTCCTATTTCTATGTTTTCATCACCCAAGAGTATAAAGTTAATTCTTTTAACACACTTCCTAACATAATAAAATAGTGTTTCCCACAAATATTGACTTTCTTCACGAACCACATGAAAATATCTAAAATATTTTATCTGTTTTTCTATATCCTGATACTTTTTACCATAGATTCCCTCTATACTCTCCATAAGCTTAGAAAAATCCTTTATATCTTTACTTTCATTACTATTTTCATTTAATATAGGTCGTAATATATTTATCAGCCTATCAGGATCTTCGAGAAATGTTTTTGCAGATAAACAATAACAGTTATAATCAGATTTGAAGCCATTATCTTTCATAAACTCATCTGTTATATTCTTAAAATCATTATACTTTTTATATAATTCCTTAAAATTATCTCCGGAAATTATCGCTCTTTTTAAATCTTCATTTTTTCTTATCTCACAAGCCATTGTATAGACATCATTTGTAATCACCGATGTTTTATTATCTAAGTCCCAATAAAAATCAAACGATGAATAATTGCTATTTACTTTTTTTATTATTTTGGTAAATTTCTTGCTATTTAATACTGATGGAAATAAGGCATACTTAAATCTATCATAAGCAAGCTTTTGCAAAATAGCATAACTTTCTTCTAAAAAATTTCCACACTCCGTTAATGTCATATTTTCGAAATTTAAGTGCTTGATTTCTTCTATTTCAGCTTCATATATACTCATAAAATCTTTGCACTTTTTATAACAGAACTCAAAATTTTTCATGTTCTTTAAAATATTAAAAAATTTGAAAATATTCTTTCCAATTCGCTTTCCATCATCAGAAAAAGTTTGTATACCATCATCATCTATAATTGGATTTCTTGGTAAAATAATTCCACCTTCTGAAAAAATGTTTACTTTCTGATCATTGATTGCCATTAAATAATCGAAATCAAGGACTCTATGTGCAAAAGGCATTTTTTCTAAAAAGAATGACATTACTTCTCGTGTATCCTTTTTGATTTTTTTACCCTTTATATACTTCTCTATTAAATCATTGCCAGTTAGATCATTTCCGGAATTTTTTAATGTGGTAATCGCTCTCGCCTGTAAAATATATACAATATCATTTTTGATTGCCCATTCAATATCCATAGGCATACCATAGTGTTTTTCAATCTCTAAACCGCACTTCATAAGTTCAAGTATTTCTCTATCATTTAATGCACGAGTTTTTCTTTTATCAGAGTTTACCGATACTTCAACAGTTTCCTTATTCCCGTATATAATCTGAGTTTCCTTGCTTCCAATATTTACTTCGATTATATTTCCTGATTTATCAATAATGTAGCTATCCGCTGTAACTCTTCCGCTTACAACGCTTTCTCCTAATCCAAAGCTTGCATTTATTTGCATTTCATTTTCTTTTTTGTTTACTGGATTTACGGTAAATAAAACTCCTGATTTTTCACTCTCTATCATTTCTTGAATAACAACTGCAATAGAAACTGAAGTTTGATCATAACCTTGATGAAATCTATAACTTACAGCTCTATTTCCCCAAAGCGAAGCATAACAATTACGCACTGCATTCAATACACTTTCAATACCTTGAACATTTAAATAAGTTTCTTGTTGTCCTGCAAAACTGGCATCTGGCAAATCTTCTGCCGTTGCTGAAGAACGCACTGCAACTCTTGTATTATTTCCAAGATTAAAATATTTTTCTCTTATTGCATTCTCTAACCTTTCAGGAAATTTTCCAGACTTTATCTTTCCTCTAAAATGCTCAGCTTCATTTAGAAGTTTTCTTTCATCATCTACTGATTTTTTAATTCCATTTTCAATGAGAATATCAATCGCATTTACTTTTAAAAAATCTCTATATGCGTCTGCTGTTATAACAAATCCACTTGGGACATTTATTTTAGCAGAAGTCATTTCTCCAAGATTAGCACCCTTACCTCCAGCAACTAATACGTCTTCCTTTTTTATCTCATTAAAATCCAGAATCATTGCTATCACCTTCCCTTATACAATTAAATTTCTATATATTTAAAAACAATGCTTTGTATATAAATATTAAGCACTTCTTCAAAGGTATCTTTATTAAAATGGAAATAATTTGAACATAGAACGAAGCTGCCAACAAAAGCATTTGATAAGCCTTGCTTATCTACGCTTTTTACTGCATTATTTTTGTACCAATAATCTATTAACCTATCCAAAAAATCACCATATAGATTTTCTACTCTATTCACTTTCTTTGAATCTTGACTTGCAAATATTCTAAATGCCTCTTGATAAATTGGCTGAGTTTTAATTTTCTCAGTCATATCTATCGAATACTTATAAATTATCTCTGAAAGGAATTTTTTAGGATTCGTGAGTGAATTTGAAAATTCTCTTTCAATGTTTTCCAATTTTTGTATTGACCTATATGCCATTAAATCAATGATAAGAGATTCTTTGTCTTTCCAAAAATTATAGAAACTTCCTTGTGCTATCCCTACTCTTTTTGTCAATTCCGAAATACTAAGTGATTTTGTACCTTTATCATGAAATAAATCAAGAGCAGTTTCCATAATACTTTCTTTGATTTTTATCTTTTCTTCTTCTGTAAATGCCTTTGACATTTTTAACCTCCAAACTTCTCAAACCAATCTATGAATTTTTCATTTTTTATTCATAGATATTATAACGCCCACAAATTTAAAGGTCAATGAATATTTTATTTTATATTCATTGACTTTGGATATATTATTCAGTTAAAAAACTCTACATTTCACATAATGGTATCCCCACTCTTTTCAAACCCTTTAATTTCTCCTGTTTCTTCTGCTCTCTCCTTTCCTTATACCTTTCCTCATATTCTTGTTGTTTCCTATTTGCTTTTCGTTTCAGGTAATTTTGATGTAGCTTGTCCTTTCTTTCCTTTATTTTTCTTTCTTCTTCCTCAAGTTTTTATTTTTCTTCATCTTTGATATAGCCATAAGGTGGTGTGCTTGCCGTATGTTTTCTACTTTCCCCTTTTGACTTGAAAGTCGATTAGATTTTTCTTGATATATCTCTTGCATACCATTCGTTCATGATATTCCTAAAAGAGGTAAAATCATCTTCTCTGTAAAAACTATCTACATTGTCATTGATAGCGATTAGTCTTACGCCCTTTTGTCTTAGTATCTCCATACACCCGCCGACTTTGAGATAATCTTTGCCAAGTCTGCTCATATCTTTTACAATGATACAACCAATATTTCCTTGATTTGCTCCGTTCATCATTGCCATAAATCCCGGTCTGTCAAACTGTGTTCCGCTGATTCCGTCATCTGTAAAGTGAATGATGTTTGACAAATTATTTTTGCTTGCGTATTCTTCCAATATTTTTTTCTGATTGATGATAGAGTTACTCTCTCCTTGCAGTTCATCATCACGACTTAATCTCTCATAGAGTGCTGTTATCTTTTCAAAATTCCTCATTTTTATCCCTTTTCTCTTAATTTTTCAATAAAAAAAGAATTAAGAAGTACATATTTCACTAAAATAGTGATTAAGTGTTCTTCTTAATTCTATTACTCCCAGTCTAACCGGTTTTTTCCTAATTACAAAAAAAGACGATAGATTTCTACCGTCTTTTTTCCAATTAATTTTTAAAGTTTGGATATTATTCTATTTTAAAATCTCAATTATTTCTTCTTGAGCTGCCTTGCCTTCTGGAAAGAAGGTCAGAAGTGGATAGCAATGGCAGAGACCTTCGCCTAGGTGCATCTTGTAAGGCGCTTTGTACTTGTCGTAACTATCTGCAAATGAATTAGCAAAGGCATAGATTACTTCGTGAGTTCCATAATAAAAATGGGTCATTGGGAAGTTTGAAAAATCTCCTGCCGGTCCATAGATCATGTATTCAGGAATATCTTCTCCTTTTGTGGCGATATTTTCAACATTGTACAAGTAGTCCGGTGCGATTATCGCATCCTTGTCCCGCAAATCTTCCGCCATTTTCTTTTCTCTCTCTGTGCGAAAGACCGCTCCAGGGGACACGGCTACGATTAATTTAGGCATGGGCAAGTTGCCAACATCATTGTTATATAGAAGCACCCCCAACGCATTTACCGCTCCAGAAGAAAATCCTATAAAGGAAATATTCTCTTCTGAATAATATTTAAGCATATTTTCGTAGGTCTTGTAGAGAAATTCATAGGTCACCTTGATGGAGTTGTCTATGCAAAGCGGATAGTGGGAGAACCACACATCTTTCTTTGTTTCCTTTGCGAGCCTCTTTACAAATTGCAAATCTCTTTTGTCCGGGCAGGTTATATTTCCTCCACCATAAAGAAATAGAATGGCACTACCTGCTTTTTCTTCGTTATTTTTGACGACGAGATTCTTGTATCCGTCGATTTCTTCTACCTCATAGATAAAATCTTTGTCCGTCGGTACGGTAAATGGATGTTTTGCGTTCGTCTTTCTCGCGTAGTTTAAAATTTTATCTTCCGGAAGTAAGAATAGCTTCTTTGCTCCAGATAGTTTGACCAATGTTTCTGCGAACTTATATGTAAAACTCATACTACTTCCTCCCTTTAAACTTTGATAATTATTATTAAATAATTATATTGCAAAATTTTTTTATCGTCAATAATCTGTGTTTACCTTTAAGTTTCAGTCCAAAAAATTTATAAAAGAAAACCAAAGCGTGAAATATTTCACGCTTTGGTTTTTTCTACTAGCTAATATTTCAAATATTAACACTATACATTTCCTATTTTTATCCTACAGCTATTATCTGCCTCTATCATCTGTTCTTATATTCAAATTTGTTATAGCCATATCCTCATCTCCAATTTATCATCATTATTTTAGTGTTAAGTTTTGCCTAACCCTTTCTACTTTATGACTACTATCTATTATAAATCATGATGAATATACAAAAAGAGATCTGTAAACAGACCCCTTTTACATTTATTTGGGTAAATTTAACCTATAGACATATATATGCCCCTCATGTATATTAAATATTTTTCTTTCTGTTTGAATAGCAAGAAATGATTAATCAAATCCCCATCCTTATCAAACATGAAAACTTTCCCCAATTCTTTGAAATTATCAACATTTTTATTATCAATGTTTGTAAACGAATATTTATTATCTTCTCTCGTAATTTTTTTAATATCCGAATGACTCACCTTTATACTAAAGAGAGTATTAACTTTAGCAAAATCTTTTAAATTTGCTATGGTTTTAGCACTAACGCTATAATTTGATTGATATATTACTATAAAAATCGAACAAATTATCAATGAAAGAGATATTAATAATCTTTTATTTTGGGATCTATTCATTTTAGTTGAAATTTATAGCATTGTTAATGCCAGTTCTCATTAGCAATTTATTGTCATCAAAATCACTATGCTTATTAGTTTTTCCTTTTCTATAAGACTCATCTATATCTCCTACCAAGACTCTACCTTTTATTGTTTTGCCTGCTCTATAAGGATAAATAGAACCTACTTGTACTTCTTTATTCCAATGTACATTTGCAACGTATTCATATGAATTGAAACTATTTACCAAACTAGCAACACCAGTAGCTGTAGTATAAGTAGCAAAAATAGCACCAATTACTGTTGAAGGCCATGAAACTATTGTGGCAACAACTCCAATTGTTGTGCCTGCAGCAAACCACCAATTAAGATGTTTATAACATTCAAAATGCATACTTTCATATAACTTAGCATACTTTCCTTTTTCACTCAAACTATCAATAAGTTTATTTGAATAAGGTGATCCATAATACTCCGATAGCTTATTATCAATTCTTTTAGCTATTTCATAATCGGTAGTTCTAAGTTCACCTATTTTAAAATCACTAACTTTATATTCTTCTTTTAAATTAAGTTTTTCGAAAGATTGTCTAATATCTTGACTGATAAGTCTATAATTAGAGTTAAAAACATCTTTTTCTATAGTATTAAACATTTTATCAGTTGTTGCAGTATTAGAATCATCTTCATACACTTTTAGGATATCAGCTTTTTTATCTTTCAAATAAACTCGTGTTATTGAATCTTTGATTACATTTAACGTGTATTCTGGTGTATCTTTAAAATAATATTTAACACCATCTATTTCATCATAAGTTTCCCATATATCATTTTCTTCTAATTCAAATTCATGATTGAATTCTGATAACTTACTTTCATTCAAGTCATCTTTTTGGATTTGTTGAGATAAAGCAAAACTATTAACAGGATAAATAAAACACATTGATACAGAGATTATAATCGATAATATCCTTTTAACATTTTTTATCATTGTTAAAGATCCTCCTTATTTTTATTGTTTTACCACTATATTATAAACTTTGAAACGCCTATAATTTAACTGTCGCCATTCTTATACCTTTGTGGATTTAAATATGCCATTTAATTGCCTCCTATATCTTCATTACACTGCTCACACTCAAACCTATCAAAACCAAACAACGTATAAATACATGTATTTAGTTTGTCAGCAATCTCCAGCGCTACTGAAATCGTTGGTTGAGCTTCGCCTCGTTCTATAAGACTAATGTATTGTCTTGTTACGCTTAAATCATATGCTAATTCTTGTTGAGTTAATCCTTTTTCTTTCCTAATTTGTTTTATTCTATTTTCCAAAGTATTTTGAACCTACTTATCTAACATTCTTAATTTGACTTTATTGTAACATATTCTTTTTTATGATGCAATTATATTTGCAAAATTGTTAGAATTTATCGAAGTCTTCTTTTGTAGCTACTTCCTTGTATTTATATTCATCGTTATTCTTTTCTTGAAGCATATCATTTACAAGTCCAATTGTTAGTAGGAATATGTCAAGAAAAGAAAGACCAAGTTACACTGCAATTAATAGGAATAAGGGCGTAGTCATTGGTCTTTCTGTTTGTCTTACTATTTTTAGTAACTTCTTGCAAATTTAAATTTTTCTTCTCTGTCAGACTTCCTCGATATTAATCACGATAATACCTCCATGTATTTTCTAATTTCATCTTCTATTTTAAATAATCTACCGTATTTTATTAATCGTCTTAGGTTTTTATTTTGTGATTTAAAGTATCTTTTTATTACTTCTGTGAAAATTTGCTTATCTATTTTTTCTATGTAAATTATGATATCGCAAACCGTTCTTTCAATATCATAAACTGGTATGAGATTGCCTTGCGGTGATTTTATTTCTGTCTTTCCTATTTCTTATAAATCTTTTTTTACATAGTGAACTTGTAGATCTTCGTACCTATTTTTGATATGGCTGGCATTGTAGCCTTGGGGTACAGATATATGAAATACATTTGGATTTCTATCGGATAGGTCGTGGAGGTAGATGGCTGTTTGATGGGAAAATATAATTCGATTACTATTGGATGATATTAAGACAAAATCGTCTATTACTTTTCCTTTTAATTGATATAGACCTGGTCTTAATCTCTCCAATTGTCCACTCTTTGTTAATTCTGATAAATTATGCCTAGTATATCCAAGTTCTTCTGCTCCTTTGTTGGTAATCACTAAATTTTCTTGTATATATTCTTTATTACTGATGTATCTATTTAACTTTATTCTTTTTGTATCTTAACCTTAATAGATGAATACGTCATTCCTTGTATTCCATCAAGTCACAGTGCATCCTTTTCAAATATTACAATAAATATTGTTCCTCCCTTCGCTACATTTCCATTACAGAAACTTCCTCGCTACTATGGATTCTGCTGACTTCTCATAGTTCGTTGTTACTACTGTGTCGTCTATGAGACCTCACGGGATAAGTCCTAATACTTTCATCGTTTACTTGCAGAATCTATGCTTTGGGTTTACGGTTACCTTTTGTCCCTTTGCTATCTGTTACTAGCTTGCCCACCTGTTATGCCTTATATTCTGTTTCTGTTCGTCAAGCCACGATTTCGCTACCCGTTCTTCTCTCCTAGATGTCGCCATCTAAAACTTGCAAGTCGCTATTAGATTCGTCGGTAACTACACTCTGTAGGGATTTTCACCCCAGCATTAGAACATGCCCGTCATACCCAAAAAACTGCCACAATTGTAGCAGTTTAATTTTATTAGATTTCTATTTAATCTCTTCTTATTACTTCTACCCTATATCCGTCTGGGCATGTTACGAAGTAGTATCTTGGTTTTTTTCCTTATTTAAATACGTCTCTTTCTTCCATTTCTTTTATTTCTTCGTCGGTGTAGTTAAGTGATTTCAATATCTTTTCTGTGTCTATACCGATTTCTTTACCTGGATGATCGTAGATGGCAGGTGTTTTGGAAAGTTTTATTGGGTTTGCAAATTGTTTGTTCGTTGTATTTTTAACTTTGAACTCGATTACCATTCCCCTGCCCTTTGTATGTGGATCTTCTAACACTTCTTTTAAGTTCAAGACTCCTTCTACGCAGGCATCTAGTCCGTTAAAGATATCCATCCATTCTTTAAAAGTCTTTTCTTTTATTCTACTTTTGATTTCTTCTTTTATAGAAGCGTCGTAGGCGGATTTATCTTTTAGATCTTCTCTATCTATTGCCTTTGTAAATATTTGCCAAAACTTAGGTTCAAGACTTCCCACTGAGATAAATCTATCGTCCTTTGTTCTGTAGAAATCATAGCAAGAGCCTCCATTTAAGAAATCTCCCTCCAGAGTTGGAAGTTCTCCTCCTCCCAAGTATACATTTCCGTATAGAGAGTTAAGTGGGATGAGTCCATCCATCATGGAGATGTCGATGTATTGTCCCTTGCCTGTTTTATTTTTATAATTTAGAGCAAGAAGTATTCCTATGACTGCGTTACTTGCACCACTTGCAAGGTCTCCTAGCTGGGTTGAGTATAGCACTGGTCCTTCTTCTTTTCTGCCTGAAGACGCCAAGATTCCTGACTTAGCCAAGAAATTTATATCGTGACCTGCTCTATTTGCCATAGGTCCATCCTGTCCGTATCCAGTGATGGAGCAGTAGATTATTTCTGGGTTCACTTCTTTTATATCTTCGTAGGAAAGTCCCAAGGATTTCATCACACCTGGACGAAATTGTTCTACCACTACATCCGCATCTTTTGCAAGCTCTTTTACTATTTCCACCGCTTCCTTGGATTTTAAATTAAGCGATATGGTGGATTTATTTCTGTTTAACCAGAGTTGATTCTGTGATATCCCTTCTACTTTTGGTTCTGCTTCCAAAACTAAATCGTGTTTGGATTTTGAGCTTATTTTTATAACTTCTGCTCCAAAATCTGCAAGCACCATGGTTGCATATGGTCCTGGCAAAAGAGTTGTGAAGTCTAGAACCTTTACATTTTCCAGTGCTTTCAATTTATCTTTTCTCCTTCGTATTCGTCGATGCTTCCTAGACTGTGAACATTTGTGTATCCTAGCTTAGTTAATGCTTTTGCACCTTTGTCTGAGTCTTCCTTAGTTCCTGAGTAGACGTAGATATTTTGTTCTTTGTCCAGTAGATTTGTTTGGCTTAGCTCTTCTATTTTTTCAAATGGAATGGAGATTGCCCCTTCAATATGACCTTCGTTATAGCTATCCATGTCCCTTAGGTCAACTATTATCATGGAGATATCTTCTAGAAGATATTCTTTTAGGTCGTTGATATTCTTTTCGTCAACGGCTATATCTTCATCTTCGTTTTCTGGATTTTCTTTTTCTTCTACTATGGTATTTTTATTTGTATCTTTGTTTTCGCTTATATTTTTGTAAAATAAGTATCCTAAGAATCCTAGTGCTGCAATAAGTATTACTATCAATATGTTTTTTAGTGCTTTCATCTTTTCCTCCTTGTGTTTATTGGAGCGCCTAAGAGGGATTGAACCTCCGACTTTCAGTTTCGGAAACTGACGCTCTATCCACTGAGCTATAGGCGCTTATAAAAAAAACGGGCGTAAAACCCGTTTAATTCTCTTAGTCAAGAAGTTTTGAAACAACTCCTGATGCTACTGTTCTTCCACCTTCACGGA
>NZ_AWXD01000017.1:0-8396 GCF_000478945.1 Peptoniphilus sp. BV3AC2
TATTGATAGGTCGATACCATATTCTTTATTCACTACTTCTACTGCATATTTGATATGATTTATTTCCTTGTATCTTTCCCTTATCTTTTCTGACTCTGTATTTAATTTACTGATTTCATCTTCTAAGTTTTTAATTTCTCCTAACCATTCTTTTTCTCTTAAATTTTTCTTTCCGCTGATTTTTTCAATTAAGTTTCTTGCCCTTATATGTTGGTCTATTTCCTTTTGGTTATTCTTGTAGAAGCTTTCTTTGAATATTTTCTTGCTTTCATATTCTTGGTAGGTTGCTTTTGTTTTTCTTACAGTCTTTGCATAGGCTAAGCACTTATTAAGGTCTTCTATCTTTTGACTGTTTTCTTTTATGGTCTTATATATTTCAGAGTTTTTACTTCTTAGGGTGTTTATATGTCCTTGTAGGTCTGATATGGTTTTTATTTTGTTTTCTCTTAGATAATTTATTCCACTTGCATATCTTTTTAGATCATAGATTGCCTTGTTTCTTTTCCCATAAAATGATAATCCAGCTCTATTGTTTTCTTGCATTTCTTGATAGAAGCTTAAATATTCATAGAGGTTAAAGAGTCCTGATTCATTTTCGATTTGCTTTTTACTCTGGTCTTTATATTCCTTGTATGATTCTTTTAGCTTATCTTTAAAGCCTGCTAACCATGATGTTATTTTCTTTATTTCATTGCCTATGTTTTTTAATAGTTCATTCTGTTTTTTTATTTCACGATTTATATCTCCTTTTTCTGTCCTTATTCCTTTTCTTTCCATTGCACTAGCACTTGCTCCTAGATGTATTGTTGGTATCTGTTTTATGCCTTGTCTTTTAAAACTCCTATGGTCTACTCTTTTTTCTATATCATTCTTTGCTAGATATCCATTGCAAAGGTCTGAAAAATTTTCTCTCCATTTTTCTACATTGCCCTTATCATTCCAGGTTGTTAGTTCTACTTTTCTTGTCTTTGGTTTTCCATTTTTGTTTAATACTTTTTCTCCTTTTTCATCTAGGATATATTCTTTTTTACTTTTCTGCCCCCATGTTCCATCTTCATTTATTGGTCTTACTATGGTCATTATATGAGCATGAATGTTTTGATTTCCCTCTCTACTTTCATCATGAATTGCTAGGTCTACTATCATTCCCTCTTTTACAAAATTGTTTTTAACATATTCTTCTATCATCTTTTTATTTTCTTCTATGCTTAATTCTTTTGGTAAAGATATGATAAAGTTTCTTGCAAGTTGGGCATTAGAGTTTTTCTCAAATAGTTCTACTGAGTTCCACAAGGTTTTTCGTTCTTTATATTCTTTTGGTGCGTGATCTGGTAAATATATTTCTTTGCTAATTACTCCTTGTTTCTTGGTGTAGTCATGGGTTACTCCGTCCCATTCATTTTTTATTTTTTCTCCACTTATATATGCTGCACTTGCTACTGCACTTTTGCCTTTTCCTCTTGATATTATGTTTACTGAAAAATGAAAACTGTCTGCCATTTTTATCACTTCCTTTCTTTCTTTGTTGTTTTAGGTGGAGGCTTATAAGATTTGTGTATCTTCGCTCCGTAAGTGAGCGATTTGAAATGTTAAAATATAAAAAGCCGACTACTGAATTTTCAACTCTTGTTGTTTCAGTGTGTCGGCTTGCCGTCTGATTACATTTCAAATTTTTAATGTCAAGGGCTGAGCGGTAGCGAAGTGCATTTTACCCTTGACATTAAAAAAGCGAACGATTATTTTTCGTTCAGCTCCTCGGATAACATCAAAGTAAAAATGCTTCACATTTTTTTTACTCCCAGTAGGGCAAAAGCACCGCAGGTCGCAATCACCCTTTAGGGTGTATAATTGCGCCCTTAGAAAATCTAAGGGAGATTTAATTATTATATTGTCCCTAATTTTCTCTTATTATTTTTAGTGTTTCTTTAAATTCTTTTGTCTTTGTTGCTTCTTCTAGTAGGATTTTTATTTCTTCATCTGTTAGTTCTTCTGCATTTTCTATAAGGCTTTCTAAGATTGCTCCTCTTGTTATTAGCCTATGGGTTCTTTCTTTTCTTCTTTTTTCTATGTCTTGTTTTAATATCTTCTTTTCTTGATTTTTTAGTTGCCTTAATCTTTCCTCTGTATCATCAATTTTATCTTTTATTTCTTTTGACTCTTGTCTTATTTGTTCTAATTTTTTCATACTTATATCCTTTCTTGTAATAAAAAAACGACTAGATTTTTATTTCTAATCGTTTTCGTTTTAAATATTATAATTTGCTATATTCCATTTTAATTTTATGTTTTCTATATTTCTTTCCATGTAATCCCAATCTGAAGTACCTCTACTGTCTATTGGCAATTTAATTTTTATATCTGTCAATACTGTGCTAGATATTTGATCTTTATATTCAGTATTTTTTAAAGCTTGCCTAATAATTGAAGTTAAATAGAATGCTACTTCTCTATTCAATTCTTTATTTTTTAATTTTAAACAACTTTAATAAACTGACAAATTTTCATGAAAATTTGCAGCCGATTTCATACCCGTCATACCAAAAAACTATCCAAAGAATAATTTCAATGGATAGTTTTTTATATTGCTAATTTAATTGTTTATCTCTTCATCATTTTTGATTAGCTCAGCTTTTACTAAAAGCCTTTTATCGTTTTTGGGATAGGGGTGACACGCCATTAAAAAGAGTTTGGTCTTTCCTTCTTCTCGTGTAAATTTACTCCAATCCGTAGGTTCAATCACTTCTTTATCTACTACTTTGTAATAGAGTTCTTCTTCTCTTGTAGTAATTTTTAGCTCATCACCTTTTTCCAACTTATCAATATTTAGAAAGGATTGTGTTTCGTTTATTCCTCCTCTGTGCCCCGCAAGAACAGTTATAGTATTTTCCTCTGAAGTCGGTATATCTGTATCCTCAACAATACCTGAACCTGCTAATAAAGATTGTTCACTTGTATTATCACTAATAGGGGTAATTACTCCTATCTTATCGATTCTAAGAACGCCTATAGCTGTATCTTCTATGGAGTCTTTTGGTGCAACACTTTGTTTTGTTTCGTCCTTTTTTTCGTAATTTTCAAAAGGAGGTAATTCTTGTTTTATTTGTTTTTCCAGATTAATGGATTCTTCTTTCTTTAATTCTATCCTCTTATGGTTTAGAAATAGAAAGGCAATAGAAAAAACAATGAATATTAACCCGACTGCGATAAGAAGTTTACTTAAATGATCTTTTTTTTGCTTATTTGACATTTTTCTTTCTTCTTGATCTTATTCTCTTTTTTCTTTGAATTCCAGCAAAAGTAGAAAGATTACCAAGTCCTAGTAAAATCCAAGCATAGGTTGATGGATTTAATCCGTTTCCTGTTTTAGGTAGAGGCTTACCTGGCAAAGGAGTCTTAGGAGTATTTGGTTTAACTGGTTTTCCGGGGTTATTTGGTTTTTCTGGCTCTTTTGGAGTTTCAGGTGTATTTGGTTCTTGTGGGTCATTAGGTTTATTTGGTGTATTTGGTTCTTCTGGCTTACCTGGCTCCTTTGGTTTTTCTTCTTTATTTACAATTGTAAATCCATCTTTCATATTGCCAAGATAATTGACATCAAACCATCTTCCATCTAGCTTTATTGCATTTCCTGCTTCGCCAATTTCTTTTATCGTATAGTGGTAGTCGTGCGTAGAATGTGTACCTTTCTTAACATCTAAGTTTTTAAATTCTCCACTCCAATTATTGTCCCTATTTAACTCAAGAATTTTTCCAGTAGCTTCTCCATCCCTATAAAGTTCTACTAGTATTTTATCTACTGGTTTATTTCCATATAAAGTCCAGTCTTTCTTAACTTTAATAGTTATAGTATCTGGTTCAGATGGTGTTGGTGGTGTAGGCGGTGTTTTAGTCTCTTCTTTATTTGTTATTGTAAAGCCATCTTTCATAGACCCACTGTAATTTACTTTGTACCAATTTCCCTTAAGCTTAATTGAACCAGTTTCTTCTCCGACTTCTTTTACTGAATATTTATAGGCTTCTTTTGAGTCTAATTTTTCTACTACGTCTAAGTCTTTGAATTCTCCACTCCAATTATTGGCTTTGTTTAGTTCTAGCATTTTGCCTGTAGCTTTTCCATCTCTATAGAGTTCTACTTCGATTTTTTCTACTGGGGCTGCTGTTTCTTTTCCATTTTTATCTTGCCAAATTTTTTCTACTTTAAGATCTTCTTTTGATGGAGTAATTGGTGTCCATGGACTTGTTGTTTCTTCTAACTTATTTGTTATCTTAAAGCCTTCTTCCATGGATCCTGTGTAACTTACTCTAAACTTTTTATTTTCTAGTTCATATAGACCTTTTTCTTCTCCTACTTCTTTTATTGTGTATTCATAGGCTTTTTCTGATTCTAGTTTTTCTACTACATCTAAGTCTTTAAACTCTCCAGTCCAGTTGTTTTCTGCATTTAGAGTTAATTTTTTATCTGTAGCTTTTCCGTCTCTGTAGAGTTCTACCTCTATTTTTTCTACTGGGGCTGCTATTTCTTTTCCATCTTTATCTTGCCAAATTTTTTCTACTTTAAGGTCTTCTTTTGATGGAGTTATTGGTGTCCATGGGTTTGATGTTTCCTCTAACTTATTTGTTACTTTAAAGCCTTCTTCCATGCTTCCGTTGTAGTTTACTTTGTATTTGCTGTCGCCTATGGTAATGTTTCCGTCTTTTTCTCCAACTTCTTTTACTGTGTATTCGTAGGTCTTTTCTGAATCTGTCTTTTCTACTACGTCCAGATCTTTAAATTCTGCTTTCCAATTGTTAGCTTTGTTTAGTTCTTTCTTTTCACCTGTAGCTTTTCCGTCTTTGTAGAGTTCTACTTCAATTTTTTCTACTGGTGCCGCTAGTTCTTTTCCATCTTTGTCTTGCCAGGTCTTTTCGACTTTTACATCTGTCTTTGGTGGGTCTAATGGAGTCAATGGACTTTGTTCGTTATTTGTGATCTTAAAACCATCTTCCTTTGTTCTCGTATATGAAACATCATACCATTTATCTCCAAACTTGATTGAGCCGTCTTTTTCTCCGACTTCTTTTATCGTATATATGTCGGATTTATCTTCTAATTCTAAGTTTTTGAATTCTGCTTTCCAGTTGTTGGATTTATCTAATTCTAATTTCTTTTCTGTGGCTTGTCCATCTTTGTAAAGTTCTACTTCTATTTTGTCGACTGGAGCGTCTATAACTTTGCCATCTTTATCTTGCCAAATCTTTTCGACTTTGATGTCTTCTTTTTTTATTAATCCATTCGTAACAGAATTAGATTCTCCGAAATTTCCATTATCTGCATATCTTACAAAGAAGCTGTTCGTTGCGACTTTATCATTAAGAACATTGCTGCCAGGATATTCCGGAGCTTTCATTTGAAGCCTTATGTCTAGGGTTTCATAATTTCCTAATACAGGTTTGATATTACCTATTATCTTTATAGCAGTAACTTCTTCATATGATGTTGGATTTTTAACCCAATTTTGACTTTTTACAGCTTTTACTGGATCATCTGAAGGATTCTCATCCGTCGTATAAAAAACAGAAAAATCACTTGTTACATCTTTACCAGCTTTATAGATTTTTATTTCATCGACAAGCTTATTTCTATATTTGTTATTTCCATCTACAAAACTTGGTAGGATATCATAAATTTCTAAATTCTTTAAAGGCTCTTCTATATAGTTATTTACTCTCAGCTGATATTCAAACATACCTAATTTATCATTGGCTTTATCAGCATAATTAGTAACTGTATCTAATGAAAATGCCCTGTCATATACAAGGTCCCCATTTTCTTCTGCTGGTTCTACACTTCTTATTCTTTTAATACTTTTTACACTTTGTGCCAAAGTAGAGGTTACCTTTGACTTCGCCATCAAGATAGAGTCATGAGTATTACCATTATTATTTATATCAAGCTTATCAACAACTACTGTAGATGACATAGGGTCACCAACCTTAGGGTTTAACACAGATTGGTCATCATTGAAGTAAGAATATACTATATTGTCATTATTAAGCTTTTCTGTAATCGCCTTCTCTGGAACAATATTCTCATTAATTCTTCCATCAAACATAAATCTAAATACCTTACCATTGGCAGTATTATAGTCACCCACTAAAAAGTTGTCAACTTTTAAAATAAGAGCATCTCTTCCAGTGTTGTTGTAATTCTTTACTATCTCATATCTATAATTAAATCCTTTTTCGGCACTACCCCACAAACCCAATTCTTTTGGATCTGTACTTACAGTTATACCCTCAGGTAAAAGATCTACAAAAGTTAGGTTTGAAAGTTCTCTTTGATTAGACAATCCTTTAAAATCATAATTTATATCAAACCTTACTTTATCTCCAACTTTAGGAGTAGAATTGCCTCTATAGTCTGTACGCTTATCAAGCTTAACAGACTCTTCTATTGGAATGAGGTATTTATCTGCTGATGCTGTAAAATTATATTCATCCTCTCCGGATTTTAAATTTACCTCTGCTGTATTGTTAAGGGCTCTATCCGGTTCAAATTTAACCTTAAAAGGATCCTTGTACTTCATTCTTACACCGAATTTAAGCTGAGCACCTACTGGCAGTTCAAAATTATTAAAATGTATCTCTACTTTATCATACTCTGGATTTACAGCTGGAGCATTTTCTCTTTCTATCTTTCCATCAAGAACTTGCCTTCTTATATTTTTTGCTTCTTCCTGTGCAAGTTTATTTATTGGATACTCAGTATAGTTGAATAATTTTTCCGTTATAATATCATAAGTCCCATCTGATTTAATGCCCCTTATTTCATACTGACTAGAGTCCACGTATTTTTTATTAGGTGTAGTTTGTTGTGGTGAAATTATACCTGATACATAAAGTCTTGGATCAAAGTTTTTAGCATCTTCAATTATTACTATATCTCTCATAGGATTAGGTGTCCTATTTTGTAGATAAACGCTATAATTTACTTCTGCACTAGCCATTCCTGTTGGATCATAATAAGTCTTAGCTGGTGATTCTGGATAGAGTATTCCAGCATCATATTCGTTATTCTTCCAAAATACGCCACTTCCATCTAATGGGTCAGATGTCAATTGAAAACTCAAATTAGCTGAAGCCTTATAGACTTCCCCTTTACTTGGGTTATATGGTATTGCCTCTATATCAACACTATTGTCATAATATACTTTATCATCTTTTGGAGTATCCTTTGAATTGGTTTTAGCTCCTGGGAATCTTAATTTTAACTGAACGCCTTCTTCATAAAGGTCTCCTCCAGCACCACCATTTAAAAATTCTTCATCCTTAACAGTATGTCTTTTCCTTTCTTTAAGATTGTAAGTGACCGTTTTTCCATCAGGAGAGAGCACCCAGCCTGAGTTTTCTTCTGGTCTAAACTCAGCTGTCCTTTCTTTACCATCTGCATCAGTATAGGTTGGCAAGGTATCAGTTATTATATAACTTTTAAGAGCCCTTGCATTCATTCCTTTGTATCCACCATTAATAGCTTCTAACTGGAATTGAAAATTTACTGGTCTTGTGTCGTCTTCTGATATTCTTCGAGGATTGTTTTTGTCTTCACTACCACCATAATTCATTTGGTTTTTTTCACTAGACAAGTTCACTAATTTTCTTCCCCTAAAGTCAACATACTTAATAGAATATTCTTTGTCTTTTGCTTCTTTTACAAGACATCCATTGGCATCATAAAGCTTAACTTCTGGTTGGAATTTATAGTCTGGTGGTGTAATGTTATCTTTAAAACTGAAAGTATAAGGTATCTTTAAAGTGGTAGTCGAATCTATGGCTTTTAAATAAACTCTATAGATGGTCTTCCCATCTTCTACTCTCTTTTCCACCTTATCAATCAAAGGATAATCTTGGATAGTAGCTGAAGAATCTATATACTTTCCTTGATTATTTGGGTCTTCCCATCTTGTCACATCAATAGGATCCCAGTTTCCATCGTTTCTTATTGTAAACTCTTCTGAAGGGAAAATGACATCATAATATAATCCTTCAACTTCATTCTTAAGTCCTTTTCCATCAATTACAACTTTACTTTGAATTGTATCAGATCCATAATATTCTGTCTTATCTGATGATTCTATATCTAAGCTAAGTTCGATATTAGAGCATTTTCCATCTGTTGATTTATTTTCATTATTTTGAGCAAACATCGTTTTTCCAGTCGATGTTTCGTCTTTTTTTATTTCTGATTCTTTTTCTTCGATTGTTTTATCGATTGATGTTTCGTCTTCTTTAATTTCTGATTCTTTTTCTTTAGGAGGATTATTTATACTTAGTAGGCTACCTTCGATAGCAATACTACCTTTTACATCTGTTTCATCCTCTACAAGGCTTGTAAATACTACCTTTAGAGTACCCCCCCNCCC
>NZ_AWXD01000018.1:0-69522 GCF_000478945.1 Peptoniphilus sp. BV3AC2
AATAGGATGGATGCCCTTACCAATTTCTTGGTAGTATATTAATACCCTGCTGTAATAAATCTAAACATGTTTTTGTTAAAAATTTTTAAAAATATTTTTTGTTTTTTTTGTTTTTTGTTATTTTTTGATTGTTTTGAGTGTTATTTTTTGTTTATTTTTTTGTTTTATTGTAAGGTTTTGAAAGTTTTGTAAAGTCTAAGGAAACAGTCACCCTAAGGAGAGGGTGGAGGTTTTACGACACCCGTATTCAAACGGGTATAACCCTAGTGGGGTAAACCCCTCTACACGGTCATCCTGAGCGGAAAAGGCGTTAGCCTTTGGAGTCGAAGGATCTTACCTATATTTAACCCGTCTCTGCCAAAAAAATATAAAAATTTTCCTCCCAACTACAGTCACCCTGAGCGAAAGAGCCGAAGGCTCTGAAGTCGAATGGGTATAACTTCCGAAGGTAAAGTCTTTGCAAATGAAATAATTTTAAAAATTATAATGAATATAAATAAATATCTTATTAATAACCTAACCATAATCTTTCTTCTTCAAATTTTTTACGAGGGAGAGGGAGGGAATTAACGTCTCTCGAAAAAACCTGCGGTTTTCTCTTCGAGACTCGCAGTTTCCTCCTTTCTCCCTCGAGCTCCCTCTACCCACCTCGCATTGGGGAGGTTTTGGTAGTGATTTTCTTATTCGGCTAAAATTTTCCAAACTCGCTACGCTCAAACAGTGGAAAATTTCTTAACGCCGAAAGCAAAAATCACTTGTGGTTGTATAGGTTTTATCTGTATTAGTATTGTGAGTAAGGATTCTATGTGTTTACATATACATTTAGATATTCTACACGCCTGCCAGTTTAGTTAAAAAAACTTAGTATCCAAGTTTATGGAAGCAGATTGCTTCCGCTACAAAGATAAGTAATTTATAATGTTTTTTAATAATATATACATTTGCATAAAATAAAAAGCTCAAAAGGAGATTCCGTCTGGAAGAAACTCTTTAAAATTCAAGCCTAAGGAGACCGGCTATAAATCGCACTGTTTGAGCGCAGCGAGCCTAGATTTATAGGTCGACGCGGCTTAGAATTTTTGAGTTTCTGTAATCGGAATCGACTTTGAGCTTTTATTTTTGGGATGATTCATTTGCTAAGACTAGGTTAAATAAAGGTCAGATCCTTCGAAGCCCTAGCCGAAATCTCTGATTTCGTTGCAGGTCTCGTGCAAAGAGTTCCAAAGAAGCCGAATGAAATGAAGGCTGATTTGTTGAACTCGACTGCCTCTCAGGGTGACTGCCTTCCTTTGAGCTTTCCGTGCAGAGCCTCTCGGCTGTGGAACCTAGAAGGTTCCGCTACGGGGATAAATTTAAGGTTTAGTTATAACACGCCTGAAGGCTGAGGAAAAGGTATTTAGTGTCAGGGTTTATGGAAGCAGATTGCTTCCGCTATAGAAATAATTCATATCTATTTTTCCCCATCCATTTGCCTAAATTCCATTATTATTATAAAATATACTTTAGAATTTTATTTTACGAGGAGATTTATGAAGAGATTATATATTTTTATTTTATCTGTTATTGTACTTACTTCTACTTTTATAAATGTAGATGCCCGCTCATTTAGCGATGTGGCGGAAAACGACTGGTTCTATTCCACCGTTTCAGAACTCACCGACAGAAGGATTGTAAAAGGCTATGACGATGGCACTTTTAAACCTTACAAAGAGGTGACCTACGCTGAGTTTTTCACTCTTATGACCAATGCGACTGGTCATTCTCAAGAACCTTTTACCATTGTCCCAAGAAAGTGGTACTTAAATACTTTTAACTTCCTTAACCACAGCGGTGTTCCTGCCGATGAAGCTAAGGCGGATATGCCTATTTCAAGGGCAGAGATGGCGAGATTTACTTCTCTTATCTTAGAAAAGGTAGTTGGATATGAGTTTAGCTCTGGTTCTGTCTCTTTCACTGACGAAAAGGATATCGACAAGGATTACATCCAATATGTAAAGAATTTGGCAGCTGCAAATATTATAACTGGAGATGATTCTGGCAATTTCTTGCCGGACAAATCTCTAAATAGAGCCGAAGCTTCACAAGTTATCAAAAAGATTTTAGAGCTTGTGAGAAATTAAAACAAAAAAATTAAACGACTAGTAATAGTCGTTTTTTTATGCGAATTTTTAATTTTCTATGTTAAACTTTCCCAACAAAAAAAGCAATCCTTCGACTGCTTTTTCTCTTTATTATTTTTAATGGGCGAGGACTACCACATAGACTTCTTCTGCTCCTGCTTTCTTAAGTGCCTTCGCCGCTTCTTCAACAGTTGCTCCTGTGGTTAATACGTCATCTATTAGTAGCACCTTTTCTCCTTGTAGTTTTTCGCTTTCAAAGGCATCCCTTAGATTTAATTTTCGCTCTACAAAACTAAGTCCTATTTGATCCTTGGTGTGATTTTTCTTTCTTAAGACTTCTTTTACTTCGATGCCAGTCATATTTTTTATTTCTTCTGCGATGAGTTTCAGTTGGTTGTAGCCTCTTTTTAGATATGCGGCTCTCGTCATTGGAATATAGGTTAAAAAGTCTATCTTTGTAGATAGTTTTTCTCTAAATATTTCTTCTATTATTATTTCTGCAAATGTCTTGTAGAAATGGGTTTCGTCGTTGAACTTGTACCTCTTTATGATTTCTCTTAGGAATCTATTGTAATTTAAACAGATATTTATATCTGTAATTCCATCTAGTTTTATCTTCGGAGTATCGAAGTCGAGGTTTGAGTAACAATCTTTGCAGAGACCAGCTTTATACTTTGGGTTGGTGCAATTTTCACATCTAGATAAATCCATAGATTTTCCTCTTCTCCCAGGTGGTTATGATTTTATCTTTTAGACCTGTGTACCTTCTCATGACATGGTTGTTGTTGACCATGATGTCTAGATATTTTCTATCTCCAACTAGCACAACCATTTCAGATGCCCTCGTGATTGCTGTGTAGAGTAAGTTTCTTGAAAGAAGCATAATCGGTGCTGAGTGCAAGGGAATTATCACCGCGCGAAACTCTGAACCTTGGGACTTGTGAATTGTGCTTGCGTAGGCTAGTGTGAGCTCCGATAGATTTTCCATAGGGTACTCAACTCTTTTTATTTCGTCGAATACCACCCACATTTCACGATTTTCTCTATCGATGGATTCAATCATGCCAAGCTCTCCGTTGAAGACGCCCATTCCTTCTTCTTGGTAGATTTCCGATTCGGAACTAAATTCCAAATTATAATTGTTTTTGATCTGCATTACCTTGTCACTTTCTCTAAAAGTTCTGCCAAAGGATACAATTTCATCTCCTGACTTTGGATTTAGCGCTTCCTGCAAGGTCTTGTTCAAATTGTCCACGCCGACTATTCCCTTCTTCATAGGGCTTAGCACCTGGATATCTCTTATGGAATCGAGATTTTTAAAGGCTGGAAGCCTATCTTTTACAAGATCTACTATGGTGTTTAAAGTTTCCGTAGGATCTGGACTTTCTATAAAGAAAAAGTCTTTTGATTTATTGTCCAAGATCGGCCTTATCCCTTTATTTATTCTGTGGGCGTTCTCTATTATAAGCGAACCTTCTTCCTGTCTGAAGATTTCATTTAAGTAGACCACGTGAATTATTTTCGATTCGATGATGTCCTTTAAAACATTTCCTGCTCCTACAGAAGGAAGCTGATCCTTGTCTCCTACGAGAACGAGCCTTATCTCTTCTGGAATGGCTTTTAATATATTGTGCATAAGAAATAGATCCACCATGGAGCACTCGTCGACTATGAGCACGTCGCAATTCAGTTCTTCCATCTCCTGAATGCTTACTCCCGGTTTTATTTCCAAAAGTTTGTGCAATGTTGACGCCGGTCTCTTGGTGGCTTCTTCCATTCTTTTTGCCGCTCTCCCCGTCGGTGCTGCTAGACTTACCTTGAGCCCTTCTTTTTCACAGAGGTCGATGATGGTTGTAAGGGTTGTGGTCTTACCTGTACCTGGACCTCCTGTGATGACTGTGACTCCATTTTGGAGCGCTTCTTCCACAGCTTTTTTCTGATTCGTCGCAAGATGGATTTCCTTTCTATCTTCTATTTCTTCGATTTCTTCTTCGATATTTAATTTAATCGGATACTTTTTCGATGCGAGTTTTGTAAGCACTCCCGCCACGAAGTTCTCTGCTTTATAGTAGTTGGTGAAGTAACAACTGTCCACATCGTCGATTCTCTCTATGTAAAAAAATCTATCGAAGGCGAGACTATTTATCTGACTTTCCACCTGCTCAATGGTGACTCCCAAAACTTGGGCAGATTTCTTCACGAGGATTTCCCTTGGAAGATAGGTATGACCTTCCAAATTTCCTTGGGAGAGGGTGTACTTTATGCCGGATTTGATTCTAAATGGATCGTCTTTTTCAAAGCCGAGGCTCATGGCGATTTCGTCGGCAGTTTTAAACCCGATGCCCTTTACTTCTTCCGCCAAGATGTATGGATTTTCTCTCACTATCTTTTCGCTATCGTCTTTAAAAACTTGGTAGACCCTCATGGCGAGGTTTGAAGTCATGTTTAATTTTCCGAAGAACATGATTACAGATTTTGCTTCCTTGGTCTCTTGGAGAGCTTCCATCATCTTTCCAAATTTAACAGGTCCGATACCTTCCACTTCTTTTAATCTCTCTGGAGTTTCTTCCAAAATCTTAAATGTTTCCATTCCGAACTTGTCATAGATAGATTTTGCGGTCTTCTCTCCTATGTAGGGAATCAGCCCAGAGGATAGGTATGCTATGACTCCGGACTTGGTGTCGGGAAGTATCTCTTCAAAATGCTCAAATTTAAATTGTTCTCCATATTTGTTGTGAAAAACCATGTTGCCGCTGAATTTGTAGCGCAGACCTTCCTTGATGGTCATGCCATTTCCAGTTACAACTAGATCGGTATCTCCACTTATGGTTCGAAGAACGCACCATCCATTTTCTTCGTTTCTAAAGATGATACGCTCTACGATTGCTTCTATCTCTAACATAGTATCACTTCGCCAATCTTATTTTACTTTCCTTGCCCTGGTAGACGTATATGACTTCCAATCCTCCGTCCACCTTCTTTACAGACTTTATCTTGAAGAATTCTTTGGGCACTTCAATAGTCTCTGCAACTTTTTCCTTTATATATTCTTCGGTCTTCAGTTTCTTTTCGTTTATATAGTCGGTTACAAATGGAATGGTCTTCGTGGTGTAGTAACTGTAACCGCAATATAGTAGAAATACGAGGATTGAAAGTTTTATTAATAAAAAGAATAGTTTTATTCCATTAGATACGAATGCAAATAGATCCGCCAACGCTCTAAACGGTCTAAATCCTCTTTTGCGTTTTGGTTTTCTGTAATATTCGTATTCATCATCGTCATCATAGTAATCATATTCATCGTCATAATCTCTTTCGAATTTATCTTCTTGAGATTCATCCCTTTCGCCTCTACCAAATCCAATGAACTTCTTTTTCTTTTTAATTTTATTCTTTTTTGGAGCTTTTGGTCTTTCTTCGTAGTCGTCTAAATCTTCTTCAAAGGATTCCTCTTCTGATTCATTTCTCATATTTTCCAGTTGCAGCTCTTCGTTTAATTTCCTTGCCACTTCGTCCATTGGAAGTGTGTCTTCTAATCTATCCTTCATTGCACATTACAAAGTGGCCTTCCTCCACTTCTACTAGGCAGTTTTTGCTATTCTTTCCACTGCAGTTAACTCTATGTTTACAATTTTCTTTTAATTTTATAAGCTCTTTTGAATTATCCTCGAGTTCGATTTTTTTATCCCAGGGATTCTGTTTCGGTATAGCTGAAAGAAGTCTCCTCGTGTATGGATGGACTGGATTGTTAAATATTTTTTCCGTCTTCGCCATCTCTACTACCTTTCCATGGTACATAACCACCACTCTGTCAGCGATATGTTCTACCACTGCCAGGTCGTGGGATATAAATATCATGGAGAGATTCATCTTTTCTTTAAGTTCATTTAAAAGATTTATTATATGCGCCTGGATTGAGACGTCTAGGGCTGATGTAGGTTCGTCTGCAATTATAAGTCTTGGATGAGGTGCCAGCGCTCTTGCTATTGCAATTCTCTGTCTCTGCCCGCCGGAAAATTCGTGTGGATATCTGTCGTAGGTAAAGCTACTAAGTCCAGATAGTTCCATGGTCTCAAGGACTCTTTCTCTCAGTTCTTTTCCTCTTAAGCCACTTATATTTCTCGCACCTTCTGCTATGATCTGTCCAGTCTTCATTCTAGGATTTAGAGATGAATATGGATCTTGGAAAATCATTTGAACCTGTTTTCTATATTCTACCAGTTCTATGCTGGTCATGTCGAAAATATTTTTATCCATGTAGAATGCCTTGCCTTCTACTCCTTCGTAGAGGTTCATAATGCATCTAGCCACAGTGCTTTTGCCAGAGCCACTCTCTCCTACTATTGCCAAGGTTTCATTCTCTTTTAAATCGAAGGATACCCCGTCCACTGCGCGGACTTCTCTCTCCTTGGATTTAAAAACCATTGTCAAATCTCTTACTTCTAAAATATTACTCATCATAATCACCATATAAAAAACAGCTTACTTTGTGTTCGCCGCCGACTTCTCTAGGCATTTGCCATTTACAAATATCCATCTCCTTTGGACATCTGGAATGGAATCTACAGTTGTCGCTAAACTCTTTTGGACTTGGTACGGAGCCAGGTATATTGTAAAGAGTCTTTTGATCCGCTCCGATAACTGGACGAGATTTCATAAGTCCAATGGTGTACGGATGTTTTGGATTTCTAAATATCTCTTCTACTGGTCCAGACTCTATAACTTTACCCGCATACATTACAACCACATAGTCTGCAATCTCTGCAACCACGCCAAGGTCGTGGGTTATAAATAGGATTGAGGTGTTGTAGTCTCTCTTTAGATCCACCATAAGCTTTAAAACTTCCGCTTGAATAGTCACATCAAGCGCAGTTGTAGGTTCATCTGCTATAAGAAGTTTTGGGTTTGCAGATAGCGCCATGGCAATCATTATTCTCTGCCTCATCCCACCGGAAAGCTGGAATGGATAGCTTTTGTACACAGTTTCTGGATTTCTAATTTCTACTTTTTCTATCATCTCTATGGATTTTTTCTTTGCTTCTTCTTTGTTCATATTGAAATGGGTTTTGAAGACTTCATCCATTTGGTATCCAATCCTAAGAGCAGGATTTAGAGATGTCATCGGCTCTTGAAAGATCATTGAGATTTCTCTACCACGGATCTTCCTTAGTTCTTCTTCCGATTTATTAAGTAAATTTTTGCCTAAAAATTCTATTCTTCCTTCGATCTTCGAGTTTCTTCTATCCATAAGTCTAAGAATCGACTTGGCGGTTACGGATTTTCCACAGCCAGATTCTCCGACAAGTGCCACAGTCTTCTTCTCAGGAATTTCGAAGTTTACACTGTCCACCACTTTTAGCCAAGAAGAGTCAGTTTTGAAACTTATGCTTAAGTCTTGTACAGATAAAATCATTTTGCCCTCCTTAGTTTTGGATCCATTGCGTCTCTTAATCCATCTCCTACAATATTTAAAAGTAGAATGGTAATTGCGATTGCAAGCCCTGGAAACATGGACATATATGGATAGTCTCTAAAGTACATACGAGATTCAGAAAGCATAGAGCCCCATTCAGGATTAGGAGGTAAGACTCCCATACCGATAAATGAAAGGGACGCCGCTGATAGGATAGAAGTCCCTACTCCGATGGTCGCCTCAACTATTATCGGCGCGATACAGTTTGGCAATATGTGTACAAAGAGGATTCTCATATGGCTCGCACCAGAAACTCTAGCAGATTCTATAAATTCTTTTTCTTTTAAGGACATAACCGTTGATCTTACTATACGAGCGTACCTTGGAACTGATGAAAGGCTCACAGCGATGATTAAATTTTTCATTCCATTGCCAAGAGATGCAGCAATTGCAATTGCAAGCACTAATGATGGAATAGAAAGTACGATATCCATAATTCTCATGACGATTCTGTCAAAGGTATTTCCGAAATATCCTGCAAATGCTCCGATGAGTGTACCTATTGCTCCAGCTATGATTACAGAAATAAATCCAATCTTAAGAGAAATTCTCGCACCGAATATAATCCTTGAAAATATATCTCTACCAAAATTATCTGTCCCCATTAAATTTTTGATATTTGGAGAGGTAAAGGCAGCTTCTGGATGTTGTTCAGAAAAAGTATATGGAGCTACATAGTCTGCAAAGATTGCAAGAAAAATAATTACGATTAGTAGGTCCATTGCAATCCTTGAAACCCTTGATTTTCTAAATTGTTTTAAAGTTTCCATATTAATCCCTACCTATCCTTGGATCTATAAATCCGTACAAAATGTCTACGACGATACTGATTAAACTATAACAGATTGAAATCAAAATAACTCCGCCTAAGACCACTGGAAGATCCCTCGTCTTTATGGATTCAACCATAAGTCTTCCTATGCCTGGGATGGAAAATACGGTTTCTGTTAGGACAGATCCTCCAAGAAGACCTCCCGCTTGAAGTCCAATGGTCGTTATAATTGGAATCATCGCGTTTTTAAGGGCATGAATAAAGATAATCTTTTGTTTCTTTAGTCCCTTTGCAGTGGCGGTTTCTATATAGTCTTGATTTAAAACTTCTAGCATAGATGATCTCGTCATCCTCATTATGATTGCTGATGATTGAAGTCCCAGTGCAAATGCAGGCATAATCATCGCCTTGAAACTGGAAAAGCCTGATGGAGGAAGCCATCTAAGTTTTACAGAGAAAAGTAAAATAAGTAGAATTCCCGTCCAAAATATAGGCATGGCAATCCCAGCCATTGAGAATATCATTACAAATTTATCTACAAATGTTCCCCTATTCACAGCGGATAAAACTCCCAGTAAAATTCCAAAAAATACTGCGATTAGTAGAGAAAATCCTGTGAGTTTTAAAGTGTTTGGAAATACTGCAAGAAGAGTTTTAGTTACACTTGAACCAGAAATATATGAAGTTCCAAGATCAAATTTAAATATAAGTCCTTTTAAAAATCTAAGATATTGAGCGAGGAATGGATCGTTTAGACCCATCTTCTCCCTTAGAGCTTCGATTACTTCCTTTGGGGCATTTGGTCCTGCCTTAGCAAGGGCAGCGTCTCCTGGACTCAAGTAAAAGAGAAGAAAAACTATGAAACTTACTCCTATGACCGTGGGAATAAGCATCAGTATTCTTTTAAGCACACGTTTAGTCATAATTCACCTTTATTTAAAGAAAAGAGGGGAAGTCCCCTCTTTTTATTATTTTTCTACAGCTTCGAATCCAACTTTTCCAAATTTTTGTGCATAGGTTGGCGCTATATCAAAGCCAGTTACATTCTTTTTCATACCTACCACTGTTTCACCATAGCAGATGTACATCCATGGTAGTTCTTTATTTACAAGTTCTTGAGCTTCTTTGTAGATAGCTCCACGTTTTGCGTCGTCAAATTCACGAGCCCCTGCATCGATTAGTACATCAAGTGCAGCATTTCCGAAATCGTTGAAGTTAGGTCCGTTACCCTTACCATCACTGTGGAATGGTTGGTAAAATTCGTAATGGGTATCCTCTGCAGGAGTCCAGCTCATGATGAACATATCATCTTCTTTATTTTTAAGAGCTTCAACAAGAGCGCCCCATTCTAGTTTTACAATTTCAAGATTGATTCCGTATTCTGTAAGTTGCTCTTTCATCATTTGAGCAACGTCATTTCTCTGTTGATTGTCATTTACATAGATCTTTATAGTTGTGCCTTCTGTCATACCAGCTTCTGCAAATAATCTCTTAGCTTCTTCTTTATCAACCTTAGTAGGCTCTATAGAGTCTGCAATTGAATATTTGAAGTTAGGGTTTACGTTTGATGTTGCACGCTTACCAACGCCTTGGTACACAGTCTTAAAGATGGTGTCCATGTCGATAGCCTTGGTCATTGCAAGTCTCGCATTTATATTGTCAAATGGAGGCTTAACTGTGTTAAATGACACGAAGTGAACAGAGTTGTCTAGTTTTCTATCAAGTTTAAGATCTGGATTTTCTTCAACTTTTTTAATGTCGTTTGGAGCGATTTGGAAAGCCATATCTACTCCACCACTTTCAAGTTCAATGATTCTTTGAGAAGCCTCTGGAATAACTTTAAACACTAAGTTTTCTATGCTTGGTTTGTCACCCCAGTAATTTTCATTTCTCTTAAAAGTAACTGAATCTAGTTTAGTCCATTTATCTAGTACAAATGGTCCGGTTCCAATTGGATTTTCACGGAAATTTTCGCCTTTTTCTTCCAAATCTTTTTGTGAAATTATGCTGCTTGCTGGATGGGCAAGAGCTTCAAGGATTGTAGCATCCGGTTCTTTTAATTTAATTTCTAAAGTTGTATCGTCAATCTTTCTTAAATTGTCTGTATCAATATTTTTGAAAATATATCCAAATTGATCACATTCAGCTACCCTCTTAAGTGAAAATATTACATCTTCAACAGTTAAAGGATCTCCATTAGAAAACTTAACACCTTCTCTAATCTTTATAACTAAAGTCTTATTGTCCGGTCTTTCCAAAGATTCAGCAAGTCCATTTACAAGATCTCCATTTGGAGCCTTATCTAAAAGAGTATCGAAGATTTGCTTCAAAATATTTTCTGAGAAAACATCGTTGTAATCAATTGGGTCAAGGGATGTACCATCAGCAGAAACTGCAACTCTAAAAGTACTTAGATCCGCCTCTTTATTTCCGCAACCCGTCATAAACAATATCAATCCAAAAACAACAATTAATAACCTCTTTTTCAATTTTTACCTCCTATTTACGACTGATAATTGCACCAAGAGCAGTGAATTTTTCCTCAATATTTTCATATCCTCTGTCGATATGATAAATATTTGAAATAGTAGTCGTTCCATCTGCAACCAGACCAGCTATAATAAGCGCTGCTCCAGCTCTAAGGTCCGTAGCTTCTACTTCAGTGCCTACCAGACTTCTAGTACCTTTTACAATAGCTTCTCTATCTATAACATTAATATTTGCACCCATTTTAGCAAGCTCTGCAGCGTGCATAAATCTATTTTCAAACACAGTTTCCTTCATAACGCAGGTTCCGTTTGAGATAGTCATAAGAGCCATGAACTGTGCCTGCATATCAGTTGGAAAACCTGGATAAGGAAGGGTCTTGATATCGAAAGGATTTACGATTTTATTTCCCTTTACCCTTACAGAATCATCGTCAACTTCCACCTCAGCACCAGCTTCGATAAGCTTTGCAATAATAGGTTTCATATGGGAAGGAATGCAATTTTCTACTAGCACATCTCCACCGGTCATAGCCGCTGCCACCATAAATGTACCCGCTTCGATTCTATCAGGAATAATTTGGTGAGTTGCACCGCTTAGACTTTTGACACCTTTAATTCTTATGCTAGAAGTACCTGCACCCATAATTCTCGCACCCATCTTGTTTAAAAAAGATGCAAGATCTACAATCTCAGGCTCCATAGCCGCATTTTCGATTATAGTTTCACCTTCCGCCATAGTTGCAGCCATCATAATATTTTGAGTAGCACCAACAGAAGGAAAGTCTAAGTAAATAGTCGAACCTATTAATTTTTCAGCAGAAGCAGTAATCTTCCCAGGTTCTTCCACAATATCCACCCCTAGAGCTCTAAAACCCTTTAGGTGAAGGTCTATTGGTCTAGCACCAATATTGCAACCACCAGGAAGAGGATTAATAACCTTTCTCATTCGAGCAAGAAGTGGTCCCATAACCACAGAAGAAGCTCTCATTTTGCTCATAAGCTCGTAGCTAGTTTCATAAGCATTTAAATTTTTCGCATTGATTTTAAGAGTATGTTTGCCAAGGTGCTCAACCTCAACTCCGAGGCTCTTAATAACCTCGATCATTATACTTATATCCTTTAAATCAGGAACACCTTCTAGAATCGTCTCCGTCGTTCCAAGAATAGTCGCTGCAAGAATAGGAAGAGCAGCATTCTTCGCTCCAGATACTTTTACAGTACCATTTAAAGGTCCTGATTTTTTTACATAAATTCTTTCCATATATATCTCCTAATATAATTTCAACATTAAAAAAGCTCACAAGAGCTATATAAATTATATCATAAATTCTCGTTAAATATTATAATATCGGCAAAAGCTTGTTATCTTTTAATATATACCCAAGTGTATTTGTAATATATTTATTTGAGAAGGAATTAAATATATATGGTTTTGGTTTTTGGTTAAATGGAATTTTAAATAAATTTTATTAAATTAGGTTTATAATTTGCGTAAACCTTAAAGAAAGATAGCCACCATGAGCGAGTATTAGTCGAAGGATCTCTTAAAAAAAACCAATTGCAAAGACTGGTTAAATATAGGTCAGATCCTTCGACTCGGAAATAAATTTCCTCGCTCAGGATGACCAAGTGAGAGGGTTGCCCCTAGATTTGCATCAATTACTTGTATAGTTTTAAGACTTCACGTCTTCTGCTGTTGAAGCAAAATACTTCCACTACGGCAATGATATATTTTCCTGCATTAAAATAATAATTACATTTACATAAAATAAAAAGCTCCAAAAGAGATTCCGTCTGGAAGAAACTCGTAAAATTCAAACCTAAGGAGACCGGCTGCAAATCGCACTGTTTGAGCGAAGCGAGTTGCGAATTTGCAGGTCGACGTGGTTTAGAATTTTTGAGTTTCTGTAATCGGAATCGTCTTGGAGCTTTTATTTTTATTATGACATATTTACATAGACTTGACCTTCGGAGGTTATACCCATTCGACTTCAGAGCCTACGGCTCTTTCGCTCAGGGTGACTGTAGTTGGGAAGGTCATTGTAGCGTCGAAGCCCTAGCCGAAATCTTTGATTTCGTTGCAGGTCTCGTGCATAGTTCCAAAGAAGCCGAATGAAATGAAGGCTGATTTGCAGAACTCGACTGCCTCTCAGGGTGACTGCAGTTGGGAGGACTTTGTAGCCTTCGGCTGTGGAAGCAAAATACTTCCGCTACGGAGATTATATAAAGGATTGGTTACTTCACGGCTACGCCTGATTAAAGGTAGTTTACTTTCCCTAAAAATAAAAAAACCCTATTTCCATAGGGCATAGAAAAAAGCATAAATTAAAACCAGTGGATTGTTTTAACTTATGCTTCCTATTCTTTTTATACCAATTCTATTATTGCTTTTTCTGCTGCGTCTCCTCTACGTGGTCCTACTTTGATGATTCTTGTGTATCCACCATTTCTGTCTGCGTATTTTGGAGCTATTTCGTTAAATAGTTTGGTTACTACGTCTTCGTCGTATATATATGCTAGTGCGAGTCTTCTTGAGTGAAGGTCGCCTCTTTTTCCTAGTGTTATCATACGCTCTGCCATTCTTCTTGTTTCTTTTGCTCTTGTTAGAGTTGTTTCTATTCTTCCTTCTCTTAGTAGAGATGTTACAAGATTTCTTAGCATTGCTAGTCTATGATCTGTAGGTCTTCCAAGCTTTCTAAGCTGTGCCATATAATCCTCCTTACTCTTCTTCTTGCTTTAAACCTAATCCTAGTTCTGCAAGTTTATTTTGCACTTCTTCAAGTGATTTTTTACCGAGATTACGAACTTTCATCATTTCTGCTTCTGACTTGTCTACTAGTTCTTCTACTGTGTTTATGTTTGCTCTTTTTAGACAGTTGAAACTTCTTACTGAAAGGTCTAACTCTTCCACCGTCATTTCAAGCACTTTTTCCTTACGATCTTCTTCTTTTTCCACCATTATATTTACGTCGCTTACATGTTCTGTTAAGCCTATAAATAGTTTTAGATGTTCTGTTAGGATCTTAGCTGCTAGTGATGTTGCTTCATCTGCTTTCATTGATCCGTCGGTTGTCACGTCGAGTACTAGTCTGTCGTAGTCTGTTCTTTGTCCTACTCTTGTGTTTTCAACTTTCCAGTTTACGTGTCTTACTGGTGTGAAGTTTGAATCGATTGGTATTACTCCGATTGTGCTTACTTCATCTTTTTTGAGTTCTGAAGGAACGTATCCGCGACCTCTTTCTATTTTCATTTCTATATAGACGTCTGCGTCTTCATTTAGTGTTGCTATGTGTTCTTCTGGGTTTACTATTGTTACTCCTAGTGGACAGTTTATATCTTCTGCGGTTATTTCGCCTGGTCCTTTTTTCTCGATTGTTACTAGTGCTTCGTCTATTTCTGTCATTTGTATAACTACACTTTTAATGTTTAAGATTATTTCTGGTACGTCTTCTAATACTCCTGGTATGGTTGCAAATTCGTGTTCTGCACCTCTTATATTTACAAATGATACTGACGCTCCCGGCAGTGATGATAATAGTACTCTACGGAGTGAGTTGCCTATTGTTATGCCATATCCACTTTCAAGAGGCTCCACTACAAATATTCCTTTTTTGCCATCTTCGCTTAGTTCTTGTATTTCTATGCTAGGCTTTTCAATTTCTATCATGGTACCCTCCTTCTTGGGTAATTAGATGATTAAACTCTTCTACGTTTAGGTGGTCTACATCCATTATGTGGGATTGGTGTTACGTCCTTTATCATTGTTACTTCAAGTCCTGTTGCTTGAAGTGATCTTATTGCTGCTTCTCTTCCTGAACCTGGTCCTTTTACATATACTTCTACTGATTTTAATCCATGTTCTTTTGCTTTTTCTGCTGCTGTTTGTGCTGCTTCTTGTGCTGCAAATGGTGTAGATTTTCTTGATCCTCTAAATCCAAGTTGACCTGCACTTGCCCAGGAGATTACATTGCCGCTCATGTCTGTTAGAGTAACCATTGTGTTGTTAAAAGATGATGCTATGTGAGCTTGTCCTTTTTCTATGTTTTTACGCTCACGTCTTCTAACTTTTGTTACTTTTTGTTTTTTAGCCATGACTCCTCCTTATTATTTCTTCTTAGATACTAACTTCTTAGGACCTTTTCTGGTTCTAGCGTTGTTCTTCGTATTTTGACCACGTACTGGAAGTCCTCTCATATGACGAATTCCTCTGTAGCATTTGATTTCACGAAGTCTCTTGATGTTCATTGCTACATCTCTTCTTAAATCTCCTTCTACATGGTATTTGTCTATTTCGCTTCTTATGCGAGCTACTTCTGCTTCTGTTAGGTCTTTGACTCTTGTGTCTGGGTTAACTTCTGCATTCTTTAGAATTTCGTTTGATCTTGATCTTCCTATTCCAAAGATGTAAGTTAGGCCTATTTCAACACGTTTTTCTCTTGGTAAGTCAATTCCTGCAATTCTTGCCATTATTTACCTCCGTTAGCCTTGTCTTTGTTTGTGCTTAGGATTTTCGCAAATTACCATTACTCTTCCTTTACGTTTAATGATTTTGCATTTTTCGCACATCTTCTTTACAGATGGTCTTACTTTCATATAATCCCTCCTATTTTATAGGACTTATTTCTTTCTCCAAGTGATTCTACCTCTTGTTAAATCATATGGTGATAGTTCAACAGTTACTTTATCTCCTGGTAAAATCCTAATATAGTTCATTCTCAATTTCCCTGAAATATGCGCTAGTATTATATGCCCATTTTCAAGTTCTACTTTAAAGTTTGTATTAGGTAGGGCTTCGACTACGACGCCCTCTACTTCTATTACATCTTCTTTAGCCACGAAATACCTCCGTTTCTTTTAGTCTTTGTCTTAAGTTCTTATCTGATGTTACTTCTTCTAAATCTATCTTTTCTTTTGATATTATTAGATGTGATACTTTTTTTAGTTTTGGTTTTTCTAGTGTTCTGGTCTTGCCGTCTACTATTTTTACCATTTTATCGTCTACGATCTCTTTTATAACAAAGACTTTTCCTTCATCTCGACCTCTTGTAGCTTTTACTATTTGCCCTAAGGTTAGTCTAGTTGTTTTTTCCATCTAGTACTTCTACGATTTCTTTTCTTATTGTGTCTATGTCTTCTTTGCCGTCTATGTTATCTAGTAGCCCTTGTGCTTTGTAGTAATCTATTAGTGGTGCTGTTTGTTCGAAGTAAACTTTGATTCTGGTCTTTACTGTGGCTTCGGTGTCGTCGTCTCTTTGGATTAAAGGACCTTGGTCTTTGTCGCACACGCCGTCTTCTTTTGGTGGGTTGTATTTTACGTGGTAGCTTGCTCCACAGGTTTTACATACCCTTCTGCCTACTGCTCTTTCTACTAATATGTCTGTGTCTACGTCTATATTTAGTACTGAGTCTAGGCTTTGACCTCTTTCTTCTAGAAATGCGTCTAAGGATACTGCTTGTGCTACTGTTCTTGGGAATCCGTCTAGTAAAAATCCTCCTTGTACGTCGTCTTTTGATAGTCTATCTTTTACGATTTCTATTACTAATTCGTCTGGTACTAGTAGGCCTTTGTCCATGTAGGACTTAGCTTTTTTTCCTAGGTCGGTTCCGTTTTTTATATTTTCTCTAAATATATCTCCTGTTGAGATGTGTGGGGTTTTGAAGTTTTCTACTATGAAGTCTGCTTGTGTTCCCTTACCTGCTCCAGGAGGTCCTAATATTACGAGTCTCATATATTCTCCTTATTTTAAGAATCCTTTGTAATGTCTCATTAGTAGTTGTTGTTCTAGGACTCTTGCTGTTTCCAATATTACTCCGACTACGATTATTATTGATGTTCCACCGTAGTTAAATCTTAGTTTTGCTACTCTTGTTAAGATTGTTGGTAGTACTGTTAAGATTGCTAGTGCTATAGCTCCTGGTAGAACTAGTCTATTTACTACTCTTCCAAGGTAGTCACTGGTTGGTTTTCCTGGTCTTATTCCTGGGATAAATCCACCGTTTTGTTGTAAACTCTTGGAATATTCTACTGTGTTAAATTGAATTTGTGTGTAGAAGAAAGTAAAGAATATTATCATTAGTATTGATAATAGTACGTAGATCACAAGTCCTGGTCCACCTTGTGGTGTTAGCCATTTGATTACAAAGTCTTTGAACTTTCCTTCTCCTGTAAACATGATTATTGTTGATGGGATTGCAAGGATTGAGTTTGCAAAGATTATTGGCATTACTCCTGTCATTAGTACTTTGATTGGTATGTGAGTTGATTGTCCTCCATACATCTTTCTTCCTACTACTCTCTTTGCGTATTGTACTGGAATTCTTCTTTCTCCTTCGTTTAAGGTTACTACAAAGAATACTATTGCTATTGCTAGTACAATGTATAGGATTAAAAATGCCCAGTGTGCTTGTCCTGCTCTTACTAGTAGGAATGATTGATATAAGTCTCTTGGCATTCTTACGATGATTCCTGCAAAGATTATGATTGAAATACCGTTTCCGATACCTTTTTCTGTGATTTGTTCACCTATCCAAATTAAGAAAGCTGTTCCTGCTACGATTGACATTATTACTACTGATTTTTGTAAGAATGTGTGTGCTTCTACTGCTTTTCTAAAGATTCCGAATGTGAATCCGATTGCTTGAACAAATGCTATTGCTATTGCTAAATATCTTGTATACTTAGCTATTGCTTTTCTTCCTGTATCTCCTTCTTTTGCTAGTTGTTCTAGTGAAGGGATAGCTATTGTTAGAAGTTGAAGTACAATTGATGCTGTAATATATGGTGTTATATTTGCAGCAAATATTGTATAGTTGCTGAAGTTTCCTCCTGCCATTAAGTCAAGGAATGTTAATACTCCTGCGTTTTGACCTGAGAATAGTTGTGATATTGCCTCTTTGTTCATGAAAGGCACTGCTATATGGGATCCCAGTCTGTATATTAGAAGCATAAATAGTGTAAATAACATTTTGCGTCTAATTTCTGGTAGTTTCCATGCATTTTTAAATGTTGTTAGCATTAAATCACCTCAGCCTTTCCTCCTGCTGCTTCGATTTTTTCAGCTGCAGATTTGGTGAAGTGTTGTGCTTTTACTTCAAGCTTAACGTTTATTTCTCCATTTCCTAAGATTCTAACGCCGTCCTTAGCCTTTTTAACTAATTTCTTTTCTAATAATATTTCTGGAGTTACTACGTCTCCGTCATTAAAGTAATCTGCTAGTACTCCAACGTTTATTTCTGCAAAGTCTTTAGCAAAGATGTTGGTGAAACCTCTCTTTGGAAGACGTCTGAATAGTGGCATTTGTCCACCTTCAAATCCTGGTCTAACTCCTCCGCCAGATCTTGCATTTTGACCTTTGTGTCCACGACCTGAAGTCTTACCTAGTCCTGAGCCTATACCTCTTCCTAGTCTCTTCTTAGCTTTAACTCCGCCGCCTTCTGCTGGTCTTAAGTCATGTAGCTTCATGGTTTGCACCTCCTTATTACTCTGTAACCTCTAGCATATAATCTACTGTTCTTATCATACCTCTGATTTCAGGGGTATCTTCTTTTTCTACAACCTGTCCGATTTTTCTAAGTCCTAGAGCTCTTACTGTTCTCTTGTGGGACTCAATTTTACCGATAGGGCTTTTTACTAATTTTATTTTAAGCATTTTATCCCCCTTATCCTAGTATTTCATCTACAGATTTATTTCTTAGTCTTGCAACTTTTTCTACTGTCATTAAGCTTGTTAATGCGTTCATTGTTGCGTTTACTATATTTCTACGGTTGTTTGATCCGATGTTTTTAGTTCTGATATCAGATACTCCAACTAGTTCTAGTACTGCACGCACTGCTTCTCCCGCGATAACTCCTGTACCTGGTTTAGCTGGCTTTAAGAATACTTTTCCTGCTCCTGCAACTCCAGTGATTTCGTGTGGGATTGTTGTTCCTACTAGATCTACTTTTACAAGGTGTTTTCTTGCGTCTTGGATTCCTTTTCTGATTGCTTCAGGTACTTCTAGTGCTTTTCCTGTTCCTACTCCAACGTATCCGTTTCTGTCTCCAACTACCACTAGTGCTGTGAATCTGAAGTTTCTACCACCTTTAACTACTTTTGCTACTCTGTTTATTGCTACAACTCTTTCTTCTAGTTGAAGCTCATCAGGATTAATTAGTTTGTGTTCCAATCTTTTGCCTCCTTACTAGAACTTAAGTCCGTTTTCTCTTGCAGCTTCTGCAAGGGATTTTACGCGTCCATGATATAGGTATCCAGATCTATCGAATACTACTTCTTCTATTCCTTTTTCTACTGCTCTTTTTGCAATAGCTGCTCCAACTGCTGCTGCTGCATCTTTGTTGTGAGTGTGATCTAGGCCTAGATCTTTATCTAGAGTTGATGCACTTGCTAGTGTAACTCCCTTAGTGTCGTCGATAATTTGTGCGTAAATATGGGCATTTGATCTAAATACACATAGTCTTGGGCAAGATGAGGTGCCAGAGATCTTGTTTCTTATTCTCTTATGTCTTTTTACTCTTGTAGACTTTTTATCGATTTTATTTATCAAAGCGTCCTCCTATTACTTACCAGTTTTTCCGACTTTACGTCTTATGATTTCATCTGAGTACTTAATTCCTTTTCCTTTGTAAGGTTCTGGTCTTCTGTATCCTCTGATGTGTGCTGCGTATTGTCCAACTTGTTGCTTATCTGAACCTGAAATTATAATTTTGTTTGGTGCTGGAACTTCTACTTCTATTCCCTTTGGATCTTCTAGTTCTAGTGGATGTGAGAATCCTAGTGTTAGAGCTAGTTTCTTTCCTTGTTTAGCTGCTCTGTATCCTGTACCTACTATTTCAAGTTCTTTTGTATATCCTTCTGTTACTCCCACTACCATGTTGTAGATTAGAGTTCTTGTTAGTCCGTGTAGTGCACGGATTTTCTTTTCATCATTTGGTCTTGTTACTTCAAGTACTCCGTCTTCTAGTGAGATTGTTAAATTTTCATTGAATGTTTCTTTAAGTTCACCTTTTGGTCCCTTAACTGTAACTGTATGTCCGTCAATGGTTACTGTTACGTTTGATGGGATCTCTATAGGTTTTTTTCCAATTCTTGACATTTATAGCCTCCTATTACCAAACGTAGCAAATAACTTCGCCACCAACGTTAAGTTCTCTCGCTGTTTTGTCTGTTATTATTCCTTTTGATGTTGAGATTATTGCAATTCCTAGTCCTCCTAGTACTTTTGGAAGTTCTGCTGAATTTGCATATACTCTTAGTCCTGGTTTAGAGATTCTCTTTAGTCCTGAGATTACTCTGTCTCCGTCTTGTGTATATTTAAGTTCTACTTTTATCATTCCTTGCTTGTTGTCTTCGATGAAGTCAAAGGATTTGATGTATCCTTCGTCAAGTAGAATCTGTGCTATTTCTTTTTTGATGTTTGACGCAGGTACGTCAACTGTTTTATGTTTTGCATTATTGCTGTTTCTAATTCTAGTAAGCATATCTGCAATAGGATCTGTCATCATATAGTTTTCCTCCTTCGCTAAACTTACCAACTAGCTTTTTTCACGCCTGGGATTTGTCCCTTGTAAGCAAGTTCTCTAAAACATATTCTACAAATACCATACTTTTTAAGAACTGAGTGTGGTCTTCCACAAATTTTACATCTTGTGTATGCACGTGTAGAAAATTTCGGTTTTCTCTTTTGTTTAGCAATCATTGATTTCTTTGCCATTTTCTACCTCCCTTATCTGGCAAAAGGCATTCCCATTTTTTCAAGGAAAGCTTTGGCTTCTTCGTCAGTATTTGCTGTAGTTACTATTACAATGTCCATTCCTCTTATTGCATCTACTTTATCGTATTCAATTTCTGGGAATATTAATTGTTCTTTTAATCCTAAAGCGTAATTTCCTCTACCGTCAAATGCAGTAGGTTTTACTCCTCTAAAGTCTCTTACTCTAGGTAGAGCAACGTTCATTAGCTTATCTAGGAAGTCATACATTTTTTCGCCTCTTAGGGTTACTTTTGTACCTATAGCGTGTCCTTCACGAAGTTTGAAGTTTGCGATAGATTTTTTAGCTTTTGTTATTATTGGCTTTTGTCCTGTGATGATTGTTAAATCATTTACTGCTGATTCTAAAGCTTTTGGATTGTCTTTTGCTTCTCCAAGTCCAATGTTTACTATTACTTTTTCAAGTTTTGGTACTTGCATTACATTTTTGTATCCAAATTTATCCATAAGATAGCTTATTACTTCTTCTTGATATTTTTCCTTTAGTCTGGAAGTCATCCTCTACCTCCTTATTTAATGGTATTTCCGTCGGATTTTTTAAATCTAACTTTTTTACCGTCTTCTATTCTATATCCAAGTTTTGTTCCTTTTCCTGTCTTTGAATCAAAGTACATTACGTTAGATACGTGAATTGGTGCTTCCATTTCCACGATTCCGCCTGGATGTTGAGGTCCTTTTGGTTTTTGATGTTTCTTAACCATGTTTACCTTTTCAACTACTACTTTATCTTCTTTTGGAAAAGTCCTTAAAACTTTACCGGTACTTCCTTTGTATTTACCGGCTATTACTTTAACTGTGTCACCTTTTTTTATTCTCATAGTTTCCTCCTAATTAAAGTACTTCCGGTGCAAGAGAGATTATCTTCATAAAGTCTTTGTATCTTAATTCTCTCGTTACTGGTCCAAAGATACGAGTTCCTACTGGAGACTTGTCATCTTTGATTATTACTGCTGCATTGTCATCGAATTTTATATAGCTTCCATCAGGACGGCTAATTCCTTTAGATGTTCTTACGATAACTGCTTTTACAACACTGCCTTTTTTAACAACGCCACCAGGTGTTGCATTTTTAACTGAACAAACTACGATATCTCCAATATTGGCGATCTTTCTGTTTGTTCCTCCTAGTACTTTGATTACTAAAAGTTCTTTAGCACCGCTGTTGTCTGCAACACGCATTCTGCTTTCTTGTTGAATCATTAAAGAAATCCTCCTTCCTTATTTTGCTCTTTCTAGAATTTCCACTAGTCTCCATCTTTTGTCTTTTGATAGTGGTCTAGTTTCCATTAGTTTTACTTTATCGCCTATTTGGCACTCATTGTTTTCGTCATGAGCTTTAAACTTACTAGTCTTTTTAAATCTCTTTTTATAGATGGGATGTGCAACAAATGTTTCTATAGCAACAGTTATAGTTTTGTCCATTTTGTCACTTACAACTGTTCCGATTATTGTCTTTCTATGGTTTCTTTCCATGGATTATGCCTCCCTTCCTAAGTTTAGTTCTCTTTCTCTTAAGATAGTCTTGCATCTTGCAATGTCTGTCTTAACTAGCTTTATACTTGATGGATTATCAAGTTGACCTGTAGCGAGTCTAAATCTTAGATTAAATAGTTCGTTTTTTAATTCTTCTACTTTATTTACAAGTTGTTCACTTGAAAGGCTTCGAATCTCTTTAGTCTTCAATTGATTCACCATCCTTATCTTTCATAACAAATTTAGTTTTGATTGGTAGTTTCATTGCTGCAAGCCTCATTGCTTCTCTTGCAATTTCTTCTGATACTCCACTCATTTCAAACAATACTCTTCCTGGTTTAACTACTGATACCCAGTAAGATGGTGCACCTTTACCAGAACCCATTCTTGTTTCAGCTGGTTTTTCTGTTACTGGTTTATCTGGGAAGATTTTGATCCAAATATTACCACCACGGCGGATATATCTTGTCATCGCACGTCTTGCTGCTTCTATTTGGTTTGCTGTTATCCATGCTGGATCTAAAGCTTGAAGGCCGTATTCACCATAGGTAAGTGTGTTACCTTTTTGTGCTTTACCCTTCATTCTGCCTCTGTGTACTCTACGGTATTTAACTCTTTTAGGCATTAACATATTGTGTTCCTCCCTTCTTACTAAGCTTCCTTGTTAGTGTTGTCTTTTCTACGGTTTTGGAAATTTCCTTTTCCTCTTCTATTTCTACCGTCACGATCGTTTCTTCTTTTTTTTCTATTATCTCTTTCGCGAGGTTGTCCGTTTCTTGCTTGAGGAAGAACTTCTCCCTTGTATAGCCAAACTTTTACTCCTAGTTTTCCGTAGGTTGTATCTGCTTCTGCAAATCCGTAGTCGATGTCTGCTCTTAGTGTTTGTAGAGGAATGGTTCCTTCTGAATATCCTTCAGTTCTTGCCATGTCTGCTCCGCCAAGTCTTCCAGATACTGCTGTTTTAATTCCTTTTGCTCCAGCTCTCATGGTTCTTTGGATTGCTTGTTTCATAGCACGTCTGAATGAAATTCTTCTTTCTAGTGCTTCTGCTATTGATTCAGCTACTAGCACTGCATCCATGTCTAGATTCTTGATTTCTTCAACATTTACTACTACGCTTTTACCAGTTAATTTTTCTAGTTCTGCTCTTAGTTCTTCTACTCCAACTCCTCCACGGCCTATTACCATTCCTGGTTTACCGGTAGAGATTGAAACTTTTACTCTATTTGCAGCTCTTTCGATTTCTACTTTTGCGATTCCTGCTGCATATAGTTTAGTCTTTATATACTCACGAATTTTGTTGTCTTCGATTAGAAGATCGCTAAAATCTTTTTTGTTAGCATACCATTTTGAATCCCAGTCTTTTATAATGCCAACGCGAAGACCGTGTGGGTTAACTTTTTGGCCCATTTTTACCTCCTTACTCTCTTTCTGCTACGACTACGCCGATATGACTTGATCTCTTTAAGATTGGATAAGCCATACCTTTTGCTTTAGGACGGAATCTCTTCATAGTTGGTCCGTCATTTGCGTAAGCTTCTTTAACATAAAGATCGTCAGCATCTAAATTCAAATTATTTTCTGCATTGGCTACTGCTGAATTTAATACTTTTAAAAGCTCTTTTGCTCCACGTTTTGGTGTAAACATAAGTATAGCTTTTGCTTCTTCAACGCTTTTGCCACGAATTTCATCACATATATAGTGAACTTTTAGAGGTGAAATTCTTATATATTTTGCAATTGCTCTTGCTTCCATTTAAAAACCTCCTTATTTTCCACCAATGGTCTTTTCGGTTTTTCCAGCATGACCCTTGTAAGTTCTAGTAGGTACAAATTCACCTAATTTGTGTCCTACCATATCTTCTGTTATATATATTGGAACATGTTTTCTTCCGTCGTGAACTGCTATAGTGTGTGTTACCATTTCTGGGAAAATTGTTGAACGACGTGACCATGTTTTAATTACTTGTTTTTCATTCTTTTCGTTAAGTGCATCTACTTTCTTTAGAAGATGCTCATCAGCGAAAGGTCCTTTTTTAAGTGATCTACTCATTTTTCCCCTCCTACTTAGTTCTTCTTCTTATAATAAATTGGTTAGATTTCTTGTTTTTCTTTCTAGTCTTAAGTCCTAGAGTCTTCTTACCCCATGGAGACATTGGAGATGGACGACCAATTGGAGCACGTCCTTCACCACCACCGTGAGGGTGATCTACTGGGTTCATCGCTGAACCTCTTACGTGAGGTCTTCTTCCAAGATATCTGCTCTTACCTGCTTTACCTAAAGTTATAAGTTCGTGAGAGATGTTACTTACTTGACCAATTGTTGCTTTACAATTGATAGGTACCATTCTCATTTCTGTAGAAGGTAATCTTAGAGTTGCGTACTTTCCTTCTTTTGCCATAAGTTGAACTTCAGCACCTGCAGATCTTGCAAGTTGTCCACCCTTACCAGGTAGTAATTCAACGTTATGAACAGTTGTACCAACTGGGATGTTCTTAAGTTCTAGAGCGTTACCAACTTTGATGTCAGCGTGTTCTCCAGATTCAACAACATCTCCAACCTTTAATCCGTTAGGTGCTAAGATGTATCTCTTTTCACCGTCTGCATATGCAACAAGTGCAATGTATGCAGTTCTGTATGGATCGTATTCTATAGATTGTACTTTAGCTGGTATATTATCTTTATTTCTTTTGAAATCGATGATTCTGTATTTTCTCTTAACTCCGCCGCCTCTGTGTCTAGAAGTGATTCTTCCGTGAGCGTTTCTTCCGGCAGTAGTATTAAGATTTACAGTAAGTGACTTTTCAGGAATGCTCCTTGTAACTTCTTCAAATGTAGCTACTGTCATTTGACGTCTAGAAGGAGTTGTGGGTTTATATCCTCTAATTGCCATTACTTAATCCCCCTTTATTAGTTCAAACCTTCAAAGAATTCAATCGGTTTAGATGAATCTTTAAGGGTTATAATTGCTTTCTTCCAAGAAGCTCTGTATCCACTAGTAGCTCCTTGTCTCTTTAATTTACCTCTAACATGCATAGTATTTACTCTTTCAATTTCTACTCCGAAGATGCTTTCTAGAGCACTTTTAATTTCAGGCTTAGTAGCAGTCTTTTTAACTTTGAAAGTGTACTTATTATGTTCCATGTCAGCCATTGATTTTTCAGTTATTATTGGTTCTATAATAATATCAAACTTACTCATTATTTAAACACCTCACTAACTGTTCCTAGAGCAGCCTTAGAAATAACAAGATTTTCATGTTTTAAAAGATCATAAACATTTATAAGTCTTGCTTCAGAAGCTTTAACTCCAGCGATATTTCTAGCTGATAGATTAACATTTCTGTCATGTTCTGCAGTAACAACGTAAGCACTCTTCTTAACGCCAACAGCATTTAAGAAATTCTTGAAGTCCTTAGTCTTAATGTTATCCATCTTAATGTCGTCAATTACGATAATTTCGTTTAAGTTTACTTTAGAAGTAAGCACAGACTTAAGAGCAAGTCTTCTAACTTTCTTAGGAGTAGTGTATGAGTAATCACGAGGTTTTTTCGCAAATACGATACCACCTTTTCTCCATTGTGGTGAACGGATACTACCTTGACGAGCACGTCCTGTACCCTTTTGTCTCCAAGGTTTTCTACCTCCACCTCTTACTTCTGCACGAGTTTTGCAAGCGTGAGTACCTTGTCTCTTGTTTGCAAGTTGGTTTTTAACAACTAGGTAAACTGCGTGTCTATTAATTCTATTTTCAGTATCGAAGTTTCCTTCTTCAACTAACTTTTCGATTTCTTCTTCAGTTAGCTCTTCTTTTAAACCAAAGATGTTTTCATCTAGTTCAATTTCTGAAACCTCAGCTCCAGTCATATCGAATACTTTAACTTTTGTCATGAAAACCCTCCTTACTTACCTTGTTTAACTGTTTCTTTAACAGTGACTTTTCCACGTTTAGGTCCTGGAATAGATCCTTTAACGAAGATTAAGTTTCTTTCTTCGTCAACTCTTACAACTAGTAGGTTTTGAACAGTAACTCTTTCGTTACCAGTCTTTCCAGCCATTCTGTGGTTCTTCCAAACTTTTCCAGGATAAGTTGCAGCTCCCATACCACCAGGCATTCTGTGGAACTTAGAACCGTGAGTTTCACGACCACGTCCGAAACCGTGACGAGTTACAACCCCTTGGGTTCCCTTACCTTTAGAAGTTCCTACAACATCTACGAAATCTCCTTCAGAAAAGACAGTAACATTTAATTCTTTTCCGATTTCATAGCTATCTAAATCATCAGTTTTAAATTCGTTAAGATATTTCTTAGGCTCAACATTAGCCTTTTCGAAATGTCCTTTAGTTGGTTTGTTTACCCTGTTTAGCTTAACATCGCCAGAAGCAACTTGAACTGCATTATAACCATCAGTTTCAACGCTCTTCTTTTGAACAACGACATTAGGCATAGCTTGAATAACTGTTACAGGAGTAACTGTACCATTTTCGTCAAAAAGTTGAGTCATGCCGACTTTTTTACCAATTAGAAATTTCAAATTTCTACACCTCCTAAATTTTACAGCGGATTACATCGTAATCTTATAAAGAACAATTATTAAAGCTTAATTTCTATATCAACGCCTGCAGGAAGATTTAACTTCATAAGAGCGTCAACGGTCTTTTGGTTTGGACCAAGAATATCGATAAGTCTTTTATGAGTTCTTTGCTCAAATTGTTCTCTAGAATCTTTGTACTTATGAACAGCTCTAAGAATAGTTACAACTTCCTTTTCAGTAGGAAGAGGAATAGGTCCTGAAACCTTAGCTCCAGTAGCCTTAGCAGCTTCTACAATTCTCTTAGCTGAATTATCAAGTAATTCGTGATCATAAGCTTTAAGCCTGATTCTAATCTTTTGTTTGTTTGACATTTTTACCTCCTCTTTGCGAAGGGGGTTATGGATAAACGCATCCTGGTGTATCCAGTGCGTAGGAAAATAACCCAGCCCGATTCTTCGGACTTCTCCGTCATAATTACCCCAAGGTCCTTTTCCCGAAAATCTTAGGCAACCTATGACATCATCGCAATTTTTTCATTAAACAAATACTTAAATATTATACAATAAAACGGCTAAAATTTCAAGTAATTAATGATTTTTAAATCAAAATAATTAGAAATTTTCCCGCATAAAAAAGCCTAGGAACACCTAAGCTTTAGATATAATACCATATGATTTGCAAAAAGTAAAATGATTAAGATGAAATTTTTGTGAAAAATGTAAATTTAATAAAATTTAGCAAATTTGTTTCAAAAAATATTTTGCTTCTATAATAGATTAGATTTTTCTAATCACTCAGACTTAATTTTCAATATATCTTAATAATAAATTTTTTTGTAAAATTTGGTTACTCATAATATCTTCAAGAAATAATTTTTAAACTCTCTTAATGATGTAAATAATTATGGATAAAAAAAGACCAAATAAGATTCCTCTTACCGGTCTTTTATATTTTCGCTTATCGTTTCAAATTGTTAGGAGTTTTATAAGCTTTTATTATTCTAGTACTGCTCCTCTGTTTGCTGATGATACCATTCTTGCGTATCTTACTAGGTATCCTTCTTTTACTTTTGGTTCTGGCTTAACTAGATTGTCTAATCTCTTCTGGATTTCTTCATCACTTAGTTCTATATTTACTGTTCTGTTTGGTATATCGATGTCTATGATGTCTCCATCTTCAATTATTGCGAATGGTCCACCTTCCATTGCTTCTGGTGATACGTGTCCTATTGCTGCTCCTCTAGTTGCTCCTGAGAATCTTCCATCTGTTATAAGTGCTACGTCATTGGCTAGGTGCATTCCTACGATTGCAGATGTTGGTGTTAGCATTTCTCTCATTCCTGGTCCGCCTTTAGGTCCTTCGTACTTGATTACTACTACATCTCCCTTTTTAACTTTTCCAGAGAAAATTCCTTCTGTCGCTGATTCCATGCTGTTAAATACTACTGCTGCTCCTTTGTGTTTCATCATTTCTGGTCTTACTGCTGCTGATTTAACTACACATCCGCCAGGTGCTATATTTCCTTTTAGCACTGCGATTCCACCTTCGTCGTTAAACGGTGTTTCTATTGGTCTTATTACTTCTGGGTCTCTCGTTGCTTTTCCTTCTATGTTTTCTTTTATTGTCTTACCATTGATGTTTTTAAGTGTATTGTTAAGAAGTCCTTTCTTGTCAAGTTCGTGCATTACAGCTGGGATTCCGCCAGCCATGTGAAGGTCAAACATGAATTTGTCTCCAGATGGACTGATGTGGCATAGGTTTGGTGTCTTCTTAGATATTTCATCAAATTTTTCTAGTGATAATTCTAGTCCGCATTCGTGTGCAATTGCTGGTAAGTGTAGAGTTGTGTTGGTTGAACCTGCTATCGCCATGTCAACTACTATCGCATTTTTAAATGCTTCTTCTGTTACTATATCTCTTGGTCTGATATCTTCTTTTACTAGGTCTACTGATCTTTCTCCTGCCATCTTAGCTAGAGCGATACGATCTCCATAGTATGAAGGGATAGTTCCGTTGTATGGAAGTGCTAGTCCTAGTACTTCTGATAGACAGTTCATACTGTTTGCTGTAAACATTCCTGCACATGATCCGCATGATGGGCACGCTGCGTGTGCGTATGCTTCCATTTCTTCTTCGTTCTTTTCTCCAAGTTTATATGCGGCTATTTGTTCTATACAAGTTGAATAGTCAGCTGTTTTATCTTTATAGTATCCTGTTGCCATTGGTCCACCACTTACAACTATTGATGGTATGTTTAGTCTAAGTGCTGCCATGATCATTCCTGGTACTATTTTGTCACAGTTAGGAATTAAAACTAATCCATCTAGTCCATGTCCTTTAGCCATTGCTTCAATACTGTCCGCTATTAGTTCTCTTGATGCCAGTGGGTAGTGCATTCCTTCGTGGCTCATTGTTATTCCGTCACACATAGCTATTGCTGGGAACTCTACCGGAATTCCACCGCCTGCTGCTACTCCAAGTTTTGCAGCATCTGCAATGCTTCTTAAGTGGAAATGTCCTGGAACGATTTCGTTAAATGAGTTTACAACTCCTATTAGTGGTTTTCTTCCGATATCTTTTTCTAATTTTCCTGTTGCATATAGTAGTGATCTTGCTTCGATTCTTTCTGGTCCTTGATAAACCTTTTGACTGTTCATTTGTTTTTTCATATTAACCCCCTAAATTTTTAAACCTTTTATCTTCTAACTAAAAATTTAAACCTATTAATCCATATACAATAGTAGCTACTATTGTCATGACTAAACCTACACAAAATTCGAATGGTAATAGTCTAAGTTTTTCTTTTATATCCATTCTTATACTACCTGCACTTGTGTGGAAGAAACTTCCGTGTGGTAGTCCGTCTAGAGTATTACTTCCTGAATGTATCATAACCGCTGCTTGCAGTGGTTTTACACCAAAGGATAGTATTGTTTCTCCAAATACTTGAGATCCAACTGTACTTCCTGCTGTTGCAGATGCGGTTGCAGCCCCCATAACTAAACCAGTAATCGGCGCTAATAAAAATCCTGATAGGCCTAACACTTCAACTATGTGTATTAACGACTCTTTTAATCCTGAGTTTGCAATTATTCCTGATAATGCTCCAGTTCCTAAAAGAAGTAGAATAACACCTGACATCATAGTTAATCCCTTTGAAGAAAATTCAACGAATTTCTTAGAATCTCCAGTAAGAATACAAGTGATTAGTCCCCCTATAGGTAGAGCTATTAAAGGATCTATTTCAATTCCTGCAATTGGTCTAAGTGCCAATAGTAGAATAGCTACTACTGGACCTGTTATTGCCGCAAATAGACTAGGTCTTCCTAATTCTACTGCTCCTTCTTCTTCTACAATAACAACTTCACTTCCAATCCCTAGTTTATGTACCAATTTTGTAAGAAGTATTGTAGCTATAAAACCGAATACTGCCGGAATTATTCCTCCTAGCATTACTGTTGTAAGAGGAACTTGGAAATAATCCGATAGAGCTATTGCTTGTGGATTTGGAGACATTACATTACCAGCGTGCGTTCCTCCGCACATAGCCATCATGATAACTGACTTAGAGCAATTTGTTTTTTGTGCTATTAGCATCGCAATCGGCGCAACAGTTAAACAAGCTACGTCTGCGAATACTCCAATTGCTGTCAAAATAAATATAGATGCGATTATTGCTATTAGAGAATTTGCTTCTCCTAGTTTCTCGACAATGTTTTCCGCTATGACATCTGCTGATCCGGAATTTATCAAAGCTCCTGCCAAGACTCCCGCTGCCATAATTCTAAGTAGAGTTGGTGACATTCCTCCAGCTCCACCAAACATGAGCGTAACTACTTCTTTAGCGTTTACTCCTCCAACAATTCCTCCAATTAATGCACCTAGTATCATACCGTATGCTGGCGGAGCTCCCATAACAATTACTATAATAGCTATTGCTAATGCAATAAGAGCACCTGTTGTTGAAACACTTACCAAAACTATTCTCCCCCTTCTTAAAAGAATTTAAATCATTTTGCAAACGATTTAATTATATTTTGCCATTTAAGCTTTCATTTTGCAACATCAATTATTTAAAATAAAAAAACCGTTTCATTTTGAAACGGCTAAATATTATATTTCTTCATTTTTCTCCATAATGTAGATCTACTAATCCCCAATATCTCACTTACTCTACTCTGATTATAGTTTTCTTTTTGTAATTGATAGAGAATTGCTTCTTTCTCCATCTGATCTAGACTAATATCTCTACAAGGCTTGGTATCTTCATTTTTAATTTTGTATAGATGTTCTAGATAGATCTCCTTTGTTATCAAAAGCTCATCTTCTTCCAAAATGCATCGTCTTAAAACCATCAATAGGTCGTCTAAATCTTCTTCTAATAAACTTTCATCATTTTCAAACATGTCATCTTGGATTTTTAAAGCTGCTGTTCCATGTTTTTCCCTATAGTTAGTTATATAGTTGTTAAATATATTTATTAAATCATCTTTTCTCTTTATGGTGCCAGGTATCATAATAGTTTTGCTAGGATCAACACTTTCTAATAGAATAGAATTCTTATCTAAAACTATTATAAGTATTCCGTCATAATTTTTATTTTTCTTAGAAATTCCTTCTATTGCTTCATAGCTTTTAATGTTTTTTAAGATTATATTTTTTGTGTCATTTTTTATTGATTCAAAGTAGTTTTCAATTTCTATTTTGTCTCCATCTATTAGAATGGTTTCTGATTTATTCAGGCTTAGTATATAATTTAGCACCTCATTAAGAGTGTATTCATTGTCTTTTTCTATAAATATAGCTTCATTTTTTTCAACCAACTTCTGCAATTTCAGGTATAAATTCTTCATAGCCTTAGACTTTTCAACCGGAATAAAATTATTGCCAATTTCAAATTCGTACACTCCTATAGGAAGGTTATCCTCTTCTTCAATTTTTTTAAATTCAAATAGATAGTATTTGTCATTCGAAATATTGATTGAAGTTACTCTTATATTAATGTCATCAATTTTAGTTTTAATTTCACTTTTGTGATTTCTTATTTCTTCAAATTCATATATTAGGTTTATACATTTTTCATAGGAAACTGGTATTTTTTCAAAATTTTCTAGTTTTGAAAAGATTATTTTATTGTTTAAAATTACGCAATAATTGTTTATAGTATTTGTTAAAAACCTAGATCTGATCACATCCATTTCATTGATCTTCTTGGTTTGTTTCAAAATCATAATCGCATATCCCAAGAAATTTTCTAAAGTTTCATAGCTAGTCTGAAATAAAACAGTGTTGAAATTTAGATCTTTAGCAAGCTTTATTGCAAGGGAGTCTCCCAAAATTTGTTGATACCCTTCATTTTTCAAATCAATAAGAAGTGAACTTAGCCCAACTTTGTCCTTTATATAGTGTACTTGAAAATTCAAATTTAAAAGTTCTATTATTTCTAGAGCTCCATCTGTTATGTTGGAATATGCAATTACAGATGTTTTTAAATCATTGTTCTTAGCAATTAAAATGCTTTTTAAGAGGTCGTTTCCCGATGGCTTCGCATCTATTACCGGAATATCCAAATGTTTTTTATTAATCTAGCTGTTCCACCTCTGGATATTATAGCTTCGTAGCCTCTCTTTTTAGCTTCTGTAGCAAGTTTAAGTCCATCATCTAGCATCCCTACCCCATAGTCGATGTCAATATTTTTATATTTCTTCATCAGCTTCTTAATTGGATTTACCATAGCTTCATAGGTCGCAACAATATAAATTCTCACAATACCACCTCCCTTTCTATATATTTCTTATAAATTAATCCATTCTTACTTACTATATAGTTCCGCACCTATAAACTTAGATGCTTTATACGGATCTTTTGTGGTTCCTTCGCCGTCAGAGTATTCGTACTTTATTACTAGTAGTTCGTCATTTTCTCCTTTATATATGTCGGAGATTATATTCTTCTTTCCATTTTCAAATTTTATAAAAGAATCTTCTTTTCTATTATAGATAAACTGTTCTCCCGTCTCTCTATTCATTATGGTTGGCACCATGTAATCTTCTGTCACGTCTTGAGCGTAGACTGCAAAGTCATATAGATCTTCCTTATCCTTTGGAACTACTAAGTATAGTTCATCTAGTTTTAATTCGTCTGTAAGCTTATAAAGAATAATTCTATTATCTGCCGGTGCGTACGCCATGATAAATCCTGTTGGTTCTGAATCCAAAATCATTAATCCTTCTACACTTATCTTGGTTTGTCCATTTTCATCTAGAAGCGTATATTTGCCTTCTTCTTTTGCAAATGAGTATGATTTGCCGCCGATTTCTTGGTAGAATCCTCCAGTCATCGGTTTTGAAAATTCTTTCTTTTCTATATTGTAGACACTTGTATAGGTGTCCTTTCCGTCCTTGGTTGATAGTTCTAGTGCTACATTTTGATCTGTGATCATGATTCTTCCGATGAAGAGATCTTTTTCTTTTATAAATTTCTTTAGTTCTTCTGTTAGTGGAACTTCTGTCACTGTTTTATCCTTTACATTTAGGATTTTAAATCCATCTTGCGGTTTCTTCACGTCGGCAAAGACTGCATAGCTTTGTGATTTGTTTAGTAGGTCCGCACCTCCTAGGTCCACTTTTTCTTTTTCTCCAGTTTCTAAGTTAAGGTAGAACATCTCATTATCCTTAGTTGCTAGTACATTTTTGTCATCCAAGTATTTTATTACCAAGATTTTATCCATGTCTTTTTCTGCAACTTTTACTTCTTCTTTTTTAAAGCCCATGTCATCAATTGTCTTTATGGCTTTCTTATAGGTTTGGATTCCTTTTTCTGTTTCTATTGTTGTAGATTTTACTTGATGTGATGTGTTTTTATTGCCGCATGCTACTAAAAATAACATGAAGGCTGCCATCGCAATTATCTTTTTATTTATCTTTTTCATTTATTTTCCTCTTTGATTATTAATTTTTCAAATTCATCGTAGATTTTTCTTTCATAACTATCCATGTAGCTAAGTGCCTTATTCGCTATTTCTTCTGGAATGGTGTAGTAGGCTTCTGCTATGGAGCCTACTATCGCCGCCAAGGTGTCCGAGTCTCCTCCTATGGAGATGGCTGTCCTTATTGCATCTTCGAAGTCTTTCGATTCTAAGAATATATATATAGCTTCTGGAACTGTTCCTTGGCAGGTTTCGTCGAAGCCGTAGTTTTTTACCAGGTCTTCGTAGTTAAAGTCTAGGCTATAATATTTTTCCATCTCAGCTTTTATTTCTTCTTTGCTACATTTATTTCTCGCCATAAATATTGCAACTGCTGTAGCCTCCGCTCCCTTTATACCTTCTTCGTGGTTGTGGGATACTTTGGTCACTTCTTTCGAAAGAAATTTAACTTCTTCTAAATTCTTAGCTACATATGCCACAGGGCTTACTCTCATGGCGGAGCCGTTTCCAAATGAATTGTATGGAATTGGATCTTCTAACCAGTATCTAAACCTGGTTCCGTAGCTCATGTACGGATATTTATTTCCGATTTCAACCATTCTAAGAATTGCATTTGCTTCAAGCTCTGTTTTCGGATATATTTCTCCTGCATTAAATTTATCTCTTATGAATTTTAATTTTTCTTCTGAGATTTTTCTAGATAGATTTTTAAAACCACTTTCATTTCCCGTTTCCAATGTATCCATTAGAGCTCTTGCAACTGCCAAGGTCATGACGGAGTCATCGGTTAGTCCCATATTATCTTGGAAAAATTCAAAATTCTTGGTGTTTATATTGTCAAATTCGTAGATTGAACCTACTATATCCCCTATGATTGCTCCTAACATTTCTCCTCCAATCTCATTACTTCTAAAAGTTCGTCTATGCTATCAATTCTATAGCTTGCATCTTTTCCTTCTTCTGGTTTTCCATATCCGTAGTTACAAAAGATGGTGGTCATGTTGTTTTTCTGTCCGCCTACCATATCGAAGAATCTGTCCCCAACTATGTAGTATGGCGCAGGATACTTGTGCTTCACCGATTTTAAAATTTCTTCCTTTGGAAGTTCATTGTACATCTGTGAGGTCAAAAATCCATCGAAAAATCTATCCAATTTATAATTTTCTTTTACCTTTTCATAGTAGGTGTTTCTCGCATTGGAAATATAAACTAAGGTGTAGCCCTTATCTTTAAGTGTCAGAAGAATTTCTTCCGTCTTTGGATAGAGTCGTCCAAGGCCTTTATCCAAGTTGGAATTCATCTCTCTTCCTACGATGCTTGAAACGAAGTGAATGGTCTCCTTATCATTGCCACCCATGACCATCTTCCACATATCGTCTGCGTTGTAACCGAGATAGGTGTGATAGAGGTTCTCTTCCAATCCTTGGTAAGGTATCTTGTGTTCATCTAAGTATTTTTTCGCCATATCTAGCGCCGGTCCGTAGATGTACATGGTTTCGTGAATGGTTCCGTCGAAATCAAAAAATATAGTTCCTTTTTTCATTTATCTCCTTATCCTAAATCTAAAAAATTAAGTTGTCTTAGCGCTTCAAACAAGATTATATTTGCAGAGTTTGCAAGGTTTAGACTCCTTCCAAAGTCTTTCAGCATCGGAATCTTTATCGCCATATCGTAATTTCCAAAGATCATATCCTCTGGCAATCCTCTCGTCTCTGGTCCAAACATTATGAAGTCTTCATCTTGAAATTCAACTTCTGTGTATAGTTTCTTCGCCTTGGTCGTCGCCATGAAAAATCTGCCTTCTGGATACTTAGCGTATAGCTCCTCTACATTTTTATATATATTTATATCTACTAGGTCCCAATAGTCGAGGCCCGCTCTCTTTAAATGTTTGTCGTCTATTTCAAATCCAAATGGCTCTATAAGATGGAGCCTAGTGTGGGTTAGTCCACATGATCTCGCTATGGCTCCTGTGTTCCAGTGGATTTCTGGTTCGTATAGTACTATGTTTAGTGACATTTTTCCTCCAATATTTCAATTGCGCATTTCACTCCGTCGATGGCGGAACTTATAATTCCTCCTGCATATCCTGCTCCTTCTCCTATTGGATATACATTTTCTATGGAGGATTTCATGTTCTCGTCTCTTACGATTCTAACTGGTGATGATGTTCTCGTTTCACATCCTGTCAAAACCGCGCCGTCTAAGAATCCTTCCATCTTTCTGTCCATTTCAATAAGTCCTTCACGAAGGGATTCTGATATTTCTTTTGGATATATTTTCCAAAGATTTTCTATTTTAAATCCAGGTTTGTAACTTGGTTTTACATTTTTAAATTCTTTCGTTTCTCTCTTCTCTACAAAGTCTCTCGCAAGTATGACAGGTGCGTGGTAGTCGCCTCCTCCAAGATCATAGGTTTTCTTTTCAATCTCTCTTTGAAAATACATTCCGTCAAGATTTCCATCGCCATAATCATTTTCGTCCACAGTTACAACCACTGCAGAGTTTCCATTTTCAAGATCTCTAGCATGGTAGCTCATTCCATTTACCACTACTGTGTTTTCTTCGCTCATTCCTGGAACTACCACTCCACCGGGACACATACAGAATGTGTAGATGGATCTCTCACCAGACTTCGCCCTAAGTGTATAAGACGCTCTCGGAAGATCTTTGTAGTGTTCTTTGTACTGAGTTTTATCTATATATTCTTGGAGATGTTCAATTCTAAATCCCACCGCAAATGGTTTAGATTTCATCTCCATCTCTTTATTTAAATATTCGAAAGTGTCTCTTGCAGAATTTCCAAGGGCGAGGACGATGTAGTCACTTAGGTAGCTGTTCTTTGTAGTTTTGATTCCAACTACATTTCTTTCGCCTTTAGAATTTTCTTCATAAATAAATTCTTCAAACTTTTCGTTGTAGAAAAACTTGACCCCGATGGACTCCATGTACTTTCTCATATTTATTATAACTTGTCTTAGAACATCGGTACCTACGTGGGGCATCTTTTCATAGAGAATATCTTCCGGCGCACCATGTTTAACCAGCACATCGAAGACGTAGTGACTTCTCTTGTCCTTGGAGCGGGAAGTGAGTTTGCCATCGGAAAATGTACCCGCTCCTCCCTCGCCAAATTGGATATTGGAGTCGACATTTAAAATTCCATCTTCCATTAGTGCTTCCACTTCTTCCGCTCTAACTTCAATGGGACTTCCTCTTTCGATTACATTTACCTTCGCTCCGTGTTCTGCAAGGAAGTATGCTGCGAAAAGTCCAGAAGGACCTGCTCCCACCACTGTGACAGTCTTACCATTTCCATGAGATGTGGTCTCGAAGTTTTCTTCTTCAAAATCTTCCCAATCAAGACCCTTTAGTTTGATTCTGTCTCCATCTACAAGGACTTGGTAGTTGTGGTAGACTTCCCGTCTTGCATCTATTGAATGTTTATATATTTTGTAGGTGAAGTTTTTCGATTTCAGTTTCTTTTCAAGTACTTCTCTCAAATCTTCACCGATATTTACTTTTATATTTCTTATTAAAATCATATTGAAACCATCTTCATCGTCTCGTAAAGTTTTCTGTTAAATTTATTCTTCGTTCTTAGGGCGGTACCAATAGGTTCAGAAAAGATTCTGCCACCTCTTATTCCTATCGCCACAGATTTATTTTCTAGTAGACTCTCCACAGCGACAACTCCCATAGATGTAGCCATGATTCTATCTGCAGGACCAGGACTTCCTCCCCTTTGAATGTATCCAAGAATTGTCACTCTAGTTTCGATTCCCGTAAGCTTTTGAAGTTCTCTTGCAACTTCGTGAGCTTCTCCCGCACCTTCTGCAACTAGAATGATGTGGTGTCTCTTGCCACGATTTTTTCCTTCGAGCATCTTCTTTGCGATTTCATCCATGTTCGTTTCCATTTCCGGTACGATAATGGATTCCGCTCCGCCGGATATACCTGCATAGAGAGCTATATCTCCACAGCTTCTTCCCATGACTTCCACCACATTTGCTCTACCATGAGCTTCTGTGGTATCCCTTATCTTTGAAATTGCATCTGTAACCGTTTCAACGGCGGTATAAAATCCAATGGTCGATTCCGTATATCCCATGTCGTTGTCGATGGTGCAAGGTATGACTGCAGTCTTTATTCCCTTTTTCTCAAGAGCCATGGCTCCCTTTGCACTTCCATCTCCACCTAGAACTACGAGTTTATCTATATTATAAATTTTTAATTTACTTACCGCGCTCTCTTGACCTTCTTCTGACTGAAATCTCTTGGAGCGAGAAGTCCCTAGGATGGTTCCACCCTTTTGAATGATATCCGCAACAGAGGATAGATTTAATTTTTCAATCTTTCCTTCAATCAGTCCTTCGAATCCACCGTAGACTCCGTAGACTTCCATCCCTTTATAAATAGAAGTCCTCACCACCGCACGAATGGCTGCGTTCATTCCAGGCGCATCTCCACCGGAGGTCATAACTGCTATATTCATAACACACCTACTTTACTACAAACTTGTTTGGATCATTGTCTATTAGAGGTAGCACTTCGTACTTTAGCTCCTCTACCTTGTCCAAATCTATATACAAATCTTTTATTATCTTAAATGGGGTCTTCTTCTTTTCATCATAGATGATGATTGGACTACTGCCCCTATATCTTCTAAATATGCCTGTAAGGGCACGATTTATCCCCTCGTCAAAACTTTTAACTGCGATGTAGAGAGTTCTGTTGTCCGATTCTTTCAAAGGCTCAATGGTATTTACTAAGATCTTTGGTTCTTCAACATCAGAGGCACTGACAGTTCCCGTCACTGTTATGACCTCTTCCTCTTCTACGAGATATCCATAGTTTTGAAATACATTTGGAAAGACGATGAGCTCAATGGTGCCGAAGAAATCTTCCAATGTTGCAAAACACATCATCTTGTTGTTCTTTGTAATGAGATTTCTCTTTTGTTTTATGATTCCAGAAATCTTTACATTCTGTCCGTTTACAGGATTTTCAAAAATCTTTGAAGTGTTGGTGCTGCTGTTGTTTTCTATTGCATTTCTATATGGATTTAACGGGTGACCGCTGGCGTAGATGCCGAGCATTTCGTATTCCATGTTAAGTTTCGTCTTTTCATCGAAATCTTTTAAGTTTGGCAGATCATCTTCATCAGTCTTTTCATTAAACATGGAGAACTGTCCCTTTACATTGTTTTTGATTCCAGATTGAACAGATTCCAAAATTCTCTCATAAACAGCCAGGTATTTCGCACGATTTCCAGGTAGGAAGTCAAATGCTCCAGCCTTTATAAGAGATTCCAAAGCTCTCTTGTTTATTGCAGATGAATTTACTTCCACAACTCTTCTTATAAAATCGGTCATGGAGGTGAACTTCTTTTCCTTTCTCGCTTCTACGATTGCATCGATGAAGTTGTCTCCCACATTTTTAACCGCCTTTAGTCCGAATCTCACCGCATCTTCTTCAACGGTAAATTTATTTCTAGATTCGTTTACTGAAGGTGGAAGAAGTTTTATATTTAGCCTCTTTAGCTCTTCTGCATATAGCGCAACCTGTTTTGGAGAACTCATAAAGGAACTGATTTGTGAAGCCATAAATTCCTTTGGATAGTACCTCTTTAAAAATGCAGTTCTATATGCAACCACAGAATATGCAACTGAATGAGATTTGTTGAATGCGTAGTTCGCAAAATCTATCATCAAATCGTAGATTTCGTTGGCGCTCTTTTCGTCGACACCATTTGCAAGTGCTCCCTTTATAAGCACGTTGCCCTCTTCATCTTTAAGTCCGTAGATGAAATTATTTCTCTCCTCTTCCATAACGGACATCTTCTTTTTACTCATGGCACGCCTTACCAGGTCCGCACGTCCTAGACTGTATCCACCTATCTGTTGCACAATCTGCATAACCTGTTCTTGGTAGACGATACATCCGTAGGTTACGTTTAGTATCGGTTCAAGGGACGGATGAATGTAGGAAATTTTGGACGGATCGTGTTTTGATTCAATAAATCTAGGAATTTGAGACATAGGTCCCGGTCTAAACAATGCGTTCGCCGCTACCAAGTCCTCAAATGCATCCGCCTTTAATTCCTTTAGAAACGCCCTCATTCCAGAGGATTCAAATTGAAATATTCCAAGAGTGTTTGCATGTTTAAAGAGATCTATAACTTCAGGATCATCAAAACCTTGGTCTTTAAAATCTATTTCTATACCATAATTTTCCTTAACCATGTTCACAGCGTCACGGATAACAGTTAAAGTTCTAAGTCCCAAGAAGTCCATCTTAAGTAGACCGAGTTCTTCTAGCTCCGTCATATTGAACTGGGTTAAAAGCTGCTCGTCGGTTCTCGCAAGAGGTACGTAATCCGTTACGTCTCTGTTTGAAATTACAACACCAGCTGCATGGGTGGACATATGTCTTGGAAGTCCTTCGACTTTTAGCGCCGTATCTATTATCCCCTTCACCTGCGGATCGTCTCTCATTGCATTTCGAAGATCCTCAGACATTTCAATAGCTTTATTTATAGTTATATTTAATTCTTGAGGAATCATCTTGGCAACTTGGTCCACCTTTGAGTAGGAAATATCCATTACACGACCTACGTCTCTTATGGCTCCCCTCGCCGCCATGGTTCCAAATGTGGCTATCTGTGCCACGTGATCCTTGCCATACTTTCTATTTACATATTCGATTACTTCTTCGCGTCTTTCGTAGCAGAAGTCGATATCTATATCAGGCATGGAAACCCTCTCTGGATTTAAAAATCTTTCGAAGAGAAGATCAAATCTAAGGGGATCCACGTCTATAATTCCAAGTCCATAAGAAATGATTGAGCCAGCGGCAGAGCCTCTACCGGGACCGACCATAATTCCATTTTCTTTTGCGTAATTTATAAAGTCCCAAACGATTAAGAAGTAGTCGGTGTAACCCATGGAGATGATGGTGTTAAGTTCGAAATTAAACCTCTCCATAATCTTTTCGTCTAGGTTTTCGTATTTTTCTCTAAGACCTTTTAGAGCAAGTTCTTTTAGATATTCGTCGTTTGTGTATCCATCTGGCACGTCGAACTTAGGTAGATGATAGTTGTGAAACTCGATGGTCACATTGCATCTCTTAGCGATTTCGTAAGTATTTTCTATTGCATCTGTAAAATCCGGCAGAGCCTCTTTCATTTCATCTTCGCTCTTTAAATAAAATTCGTCAGAAGGAAACTTCATCCTCTTTTCATCGGAAAGAATAGTTCCTGTTTGGATGCAAAGAAGCACATCATGAGCTTTTGCATCTGATTTTTCTAAGTAATGCACATCGTTTGTCGCAGCAAGAGATATCCCAAGTTCTCTATTTAAATTTCTAAGGTGAATATTCGCTTCAAGTTGCTCCCTAATGCCATGGTTTTGAACCTCTAAAAAGAAATTGTCCTTTCCAAAAATATCTCGATATTCTAGAGCAGCTTTCCTTGCAGCTTCGAAGTCCCTATCCAAAATCTTTCTTTGCACTTCCCCTTGAAGACATGCAGAAAGGGCAATGATTCCCTCGCTGTATTCTCTCAAAACCTTCTTGTCTACACGAGGTTTGTAGTAGAATCCATCTACCCAACCCTTGGAGACAATCTTCATAAGATTTTCGTAGCCCTTATTGTTTTCCGCAAGGAGAATTAAGTGATACCTTTTAGAAGTCCTGTCCTTCACATTTAAATCCGTAGACGAAACATAGACCTCGCATCCCATGATAGGTTTCACCCCTTCATCCTTGCAAGCTTTATAAAATTGTATCGCCCCGAACATATTTCCGTGGTCAGTGATGGCAATAGAATCCATGCCCAGTTCTTTTACCTTCTTCGGCAATTCCTTGATCCTAGTAGAACCATCGAGCAAACTATATTCAGTATGCACGTGTAAATGTGTAAACATAAACTCCCTCTTACTCTATATCTTTTATCTTTCTTCTATTATATAAAAACAAGTATATAAAGACAAAGTTTTATTAAACCTTCTTTATAAAATTATATAGCCGCAAAATTTAAATCTCATTAAAAAAACAAAAGAGCTTATAAAAAGCTCTTAAGAAATTATAAATTTATTTTCTATTAAATTTGCAAGACTACTTATCGCTTCATCTTCATCTGGACCGTCCACCTTGATTGTGATCTCTTCACCTTCAAATGCTCCAAGCGACATAATCCCTATGATGCTCTTGCCGTTGACCTCTTCTCCATCTAAAGAAAGTGTAATCTCAGATTGAAATCTATTTGCAGTCCTCACAAAAAGTGCCGCCGCTCTAGCGTGAAGTCCCTCTTCATTTGTAAGTACCAAATTCTTAGTCACCATCATATTCCCCCCTTAAATCATCAGCTATGTTTCGTATTTTTTTCATCCGATGGTTGACACCGCTCTTCCCAACCTTTGGATTTAGAAGCTCACCTAAATCCTTAAGAGAAGCATTTCTATTTACGAGCCTTAGTTTAGCAAGCTCATAAAGAGAATCTGGAAGAGACTCAAGGCCAATCATAGAGTCAATATACATAATATCATTTACCTGTTCAATAGATGAATTTACTATTTTTTCTAAATTTGCAGTTTCGCAATTTACCATTCTATTTACGTTGTTGCGAGTTTCCTTCATCGCCCGCACATTTTCAAATTCCAGCACACTTCTATTGGCACCGATGACCGTCAGTGTATCTGAGATCATCTCTGCACCCTTTATGTAGAAGATAAATTTGTCAGATCTCTCAATAATATTTCCTGAAATTTGATATTCATTAAGAATATTCTTTAAAATATCAGCAGCGTCCCTATTGGAAAACACAACTTCAAAATGGTAACCTCTCCTCGGATTAGTAACCGAGCCTGCCCCAAGAAAACAACCCCTCACAAACGCCTGCTTAGATTTCGAATCCGAAAGGTCTGGAGAAATTTCGTTATAAATAGAGAAATCTCCCTCGCCATAACAGAAATTCAACAGTTTTCTAATGGCAGCATCATCACTTAAACTAATTGTGTAAATGTTTCTTTTAAGTTTAACATTCTTCCTTGCACTGGCATTTACATCGTCGGAATAAAAACTCTTAAGATGAGTAAAAATTCTCCTCGCCACCGGTGCATTTTCGGTGCTCAAACTTACCACGAGTCTTCCTTGTGCAATGGAGATGGATCCACAGGTACTTATAAGACCACAAAGCTCAGCGTCAACTAGGTAGCCCTCTCTTACGCTTACCTTTGCAGCTTCATTTTTAACACTCATAGAAAAACTCATATAACACCTCAATATAAACTACTATCATTATACAGAAGTTAAAGACAAAATAAAAGTGTTTTTAGCAATTTAATAATTTTTTTGAAAAGGTTTTTCTTTGCACAAAAGTTTGCCCGTTCAAAAATCTTTTGTGTTTATCAAATAATTCTTATTAAAAATATGATCCAAATCACATTTTTATAAATTTATGACAATGTTTTCAATTTTTAGTGAAGAGGCTAAACTATTTCTTTTTAAATATTTACTTTTCTAGTATAATACCATTGGAGGAATTTTAAATGAATATAAATAGAAATGATTTAATAGATATTTTAAAGGAAGAAGAAATCGACGAAAGACTTCTTAAAGAAATCGACGATTTTAGAAAATTTTATAAACTAGATGATTCTGTAATGGACCGTGTGGCTAGTCCAAGGTTTATCTACTACGGAAGTGACGTTTGGAACAAGGCAATCACCGCTATTCTTTCCGGATTTCACATTCTCTTATCCGGACCAAAGGCTACTGGGAAAAACGTACTTTCTGAAAATTTGAGTCTACTTTTCAATAGACCTATGTGGACCGTGTCATTAAATGTTAATACTGATGCGGAAAGTTTAATCGGTTCAGATACTTTTAAATCTGGTGAGGTTACTCTTAAGAAGGGTCCTGTTTATGAATGTGCTGAGTTCGGAGGTTTTGGAATTCTTGACGAAATAAATATGGCGAAGAATGAAACTCTTTCCGTTATTCACTCTGCCCTAGACTATAGAAGGGTCATCGATGTGCCTGGTTACAATCGTTTGAAGCTTCACGAAGCTACGAGATTTATCGCAACTATGAACCATGGCTACATCGGTACTAGAGATCTAAACGAAGCATTGGTTTCAAGATTTCTAGTTATTAATATGCCGACTATCGAAAAGAAATATTTGAAGAAAATTCTAAAGGTTGAAGGCGAACTTAAGGACGAATATGTGGAATTATTCTCCCAATTCTTTGAAGATTTGCAAGAAAAGTCTCTAAATTCTGAAATCAGTTCCAAATCAATTGACCTAAGGGGACTTATCTCCGCATTGGAACTTATGAAGCGTGGACTTAGCATCAAGAATTCTCTCGAAATGGGTCTTATGGATAAATCCTTCGACTCCTATGAAAAAGAAATTGTAATGGATGTGTACCGCACATTGTTTAGTAGTACTATAAATCCTGGTGATATCTTTGTTAGATAAGATAAGAAGACAGAACCTTGTATGGACTGTGTCGGAGGACTATCTGGCAGAAGGTTTTGAAATCTTCGAGAGAAATAGTTTCTACGAGGTTTCCCTCATAGCCTATGCTTATAAAGTCTATGATTTTAAAGCTTTTATAAATTTTGCAAAGGAAAATATTTTAAATCTCACCAATAGATTTGACATCATGACCATCGCCTTTCTAATTTTAGAAGAGAATTTAAAGGATGAGCTTCTAATAAAAAGACCCGGACTTAAATCTTATAGAGAGAGTTTTAAATCTTCTGCTATTCGTAAAAATCCCAAGAGTTTCGCAGATGAAATTTTAAAATGGTACTACGAAACGGAAGACGGATCCTATCCAAGGACTCACGAAAATATTGTAGAGATCTTAAAGAAGATTCGCAGCGTAAAAATTAAAAGTATTATGGATTTAATAGATATGCTTCTTAGTATTTTTAAATCCTACTTCCACGTTGAAAATACAACTTCCATTGAAAAAATGGAAAAGACTTTAAAAGAAGCGAAGAAAAATCCAGAAATTTTAAAATCAAAACCGACATCTAAGAATTATTTGGAAGATTTCCAACTGGAAAAATATAATATTATGAGTTCAGAGTTCTTTGAAGAATCCTATGAAAATCTAAAGGTGGTCATGGAGACTGTGGAAGGAGAAACCGGCGAAAGCGACTTTCAAAAGACTGTAGAAAAACATTTTGGCAAAAATATTTTGTCCATAACAGACGCTCATATTTTGGAAAGCCAAGTATGCACAGGTATCCACAGAGGAATCAAAATCCACATGACCAAGGGAGATTTTCCAAGTGAAAGCTACTACAAAAGTCTAATCGATGAACAGAAATCTTCGAATAGAGAATTCTTCAAACTAAATAATCTCACTTACAAGAGAGGAATCACCAGTCTAAAAGAGACCATTAAAAATTCCCTTTTAAAAGAGTCTGAACATTATAAGATTATTTCAAGCTCTGGAGAAGTGGTTCCATCGAAACTTTGGAAGATAGATAGAACTAGCGACAATCGAGTGTTCAAGAAAGAATTTTTAAATGATTATGGAGAGCTTCGTGTGGATATACTCCTCGATTCGTCTGCATCTCAACACGAAAGGGCATCTGAGGTTGCAACTCAAGGGTATATAATTGCCCAGGCGCTTTCTGAATTAAATGTAAAGACTCGGGTGGTCGGATTTAACAATCTCTTCAACTACATGGTTTTAAATGTGTTTAGAGATTACGAAGACTCACAATACAAAAACTCAGAAATTTTTAAATACTATCCTTCCGGCTCAAACAGAGACGGACTCGCAATAAAGACGATGATTCACCTGATGAAGAAATCTTCTGCAGAGAGAAAGATACTTATCGTACTCTCAGATGGTAAGCCAAATGACGAAGTAAATATAGCAAGCTTCGGCAAGAAGAAGCTGGATGCAGAAGACTATGTGGGAAATATGGCGATTTATGACACTGCCATGGAAGTTATGAATGCAAGAAACATCGGCATCAATGTCCTCGGAGTATTCACAGGAGAGCTAGAGGATCTAAATAGCGAAAAGATCATCTATGGAAATGACTTCGCTTATATTACGAAGATGAGTAGATTCTCTCAAATCGTAGGACTATTCTTTAAATCCGTTGCAAGTAAACTTGAATAAAAACTATTGACTGTTTTACTATGAAATTTAATGGGCTAAAACTTTTTAAATGAATTATAGTTTAACAGTCTTTTTTTACCGCTTATCCCAATATTTCTACCACTTATCGCAAAACAGATGAAACTGATTTACAAGCAGTCTATAATAATCATTAGGAGGTGGCTATGAAGGTTGAAATAATAATCGATGAATCCTTAGACGAAACTTCCGTTAAGATCTTCGCCAAGGAATATTCTAAAGAGATTGAAAATTTAAGAAATATGCTAGAAGGAAACCCCATTGATAAAGTAGTCGCTTTTCGCGATGAAGAAGTGTTCATCCTATCCTTTGATGAAATAATTAGAATCTACGCAGAAGATAAAAATGTATTCGTAAAGACTAAAAGCGGAATTTATAAATCAAGGTTAAATGTTTCTGAATTTGAAGCAAGGCTTGATAAAAACAAATTTATAAGAATATCTAGATCTGAAATAGTAAATCTTGATTATGTAAAGAGACTCGATTTATCTTTTACAGGTACCATAGCCGTGGAGCTTAAGAACGGAGATATAAGCTATGTCTCCCGTAGAAATCTAAAAGAATTTAAAAGGGTTTTGGGATTATAGGAGGATTTATGAAAAATATAGAAAGAATTATTAGATCATTTATGATTGGGATTGGTATCGGAGCTTTGATAGAAGCATTTATATCCCTAGGTATCGGAGAAAATATAATAGGAGTTCCTGAATTTGTAGAAAGTTTAAAACCAGGAAGTGCAAAGATTGTCCAATGCATGGTCTATGGTGGTTTTGGATTGGTGCCTGAACTTTTTTCAATAATTTTAAAGCTTAAAGAAAATCATACTGTACCTAAACAAATTATCCATTTTGCAGTGCTAGCTATCTACTTTTTATGTGCCGCACATTATCTAAAATGGTACGATGGTACAAGAGCCCTAATCTACTCACTAATAATCTTTGTAATAGTTTACTTAGTAATTTCTTTTATCTACTATCTTTCAGCCAAGAAAACTATTGATGATGTAAATAGAAAATTAGCAAATTAAAAGATTATTTTTATTACTAAATCACAAAAGACGAGGATGTTTTCCCTCGTCTTTTATTTTATCCAATAATCATATTTAATATTAGTAGCGCTACAAGTCCTACCGCCCAAGCGATGGTTGTTGTAATTGACCAGACTCTTATCTGTTCTTTTGGATCTTCTATTCCGATGGTTCTATTTACAACGTTGAAGAAACTATCGTTGAAGTAACTGAAGAATAGTGAACCAACGCAGGCTGATAAGGTCGCCATAACCGGATTTACATTTAGACTTGCCATTATCGGCGCAGTTATAGATGCTGCTGTTAGCATTGCTACCGTTCCTGATCCTTGAATAAATCTTATTATGGTTGCAATTATAAATGGAAGTAGTATATGTGGTACGTTTAAATCTTTTATGATTTCTGCAATATGGTTGCCTACTCCACTATCTCTTAGCACTTGTCCTAGGGCTCCACCTGCTCCAGTGATAAGGATTATTATTCCCGCAGATTCTATCCCAACTTCCATTACCTTTATAACTTCTCTTCTTTCCATATGAGATGCAAGGGTAAAGATTGCAAGAAGTAGTCCAATGGCAACTGCAACTATCGGCGTGCCGAAGAATTGGAAAAATACGCTCGCTTGTCCTGTCACTCCCAAAGCTTTTGAAACTGTAGATAGAAGTATCAAAATAATTGGAACTATTATAGGCATAAAAGATTTTGTAGCTGAAGGAAGTTCTTCATCGAGTTTTACTTCTACTGCTCCTAAATTTTCTCCTAAAGCAGGTCTTATCCATTCACCATCTTCTCCTGGAATTTGGTAGATCTTATTTCCAAGCCATTTTCCATATGCCAATACTGCTAAAAGCATAGGCACTGCTATAATCATTCCGTAGATGATTACAAGGCCGACATTTGCTCCGAAGATTCCCGCTGCTCCAACTGGTCCTGGTGTAGGTGGCACAAGTGAGTGGGTGATTACTAATCCTCCTGCCAAACAAACTGCAAGACTTACTATGGATTTTTTGCTCGCCTTTGATAGAGCTTTTATAAGTGATGCAAGGATTACGAATCCTGAGTCACAATAGATTGGAATTGAAACTAAAAATCCTGTGATCGCCAGTGCTTCTTCCTCTTTATTGACTCCAAGTTTTTTAATAAATGTATTCGCCATGGTCTTTGCAGCTCCAGTAGCTTCAAAGATCTGTCCCATCATAACTCCAAATCCAATTATGATTCCTATGGAACCTAGGGTTGAACCAAATCCGGAACTGATTGCGGAGATTACCATGTCCTGTGGCATCCCACCTGCAATTCCTACGAATACAGCAGTTATTATCAGCGCCAAGAATGTGTGTATCTTGGTCTTTAAGATCATAAGCATTAGAAATACTATTCCAACTCCGAGAGCGATTAGCATTCTCGTACCGTCTAAAACGAAATTCTCCATATGGTCCTCACTTATTTTATATTTTATTTATGGTTAAATTTTGGGGCGTACTTCGCCGCAAGGATTACTGCTTCAATCATTGAAACGGCAGATGCAATATTCTTACCTGCAACTGGATAAGCCGTTCCGTGGTCTACAGAAGTTCTTAAAAATGGCATTGAGTTTGTGATTGCGATGGTCTTGTAGAAATCGTAGGTCTTCGTAGCTATATGACCTTGGTCGTGGTATAGAGAAAGAACGGATGAAAATGTTCCTTCCAGTGCCATGTGAAATACTGAGTCCGCTCCAATAGGTCCCACTACATCATATCCAAGCTTCCTTGCTTCTTTAATTGCAGGTTCGATTTCATTTACTTCTTCGTATCCAAATAGTCCATGTTCACCGCAATGAGGGTTAAGTCCTGCAACAGCCATAGTTCCTTCAACTCCGAGCTTCTTCATAGCTTCTGAACATCTTATGATGTAGTCAAGGACTCTGTCGTACTTAACCATTTCTATTGCCTTACTTAGGCTTACGTGTCTTGAAAGGAAGAACACTCTTAAATTGTTCACTTCAAACATGGTAAGAGGATCATGAACTCCTGATACTTCTTCGAGCATTTCAGTGTGTCCGATATATGGCACTTCTGCTGCTCTTAGTGATTCCTTGTTAATTGGAGTGGTTGCCATTGCATCTAGTTTTTTCTCCATGCAAAGTTGAGCGGTCTTCTCAACATATTTAAATGAAGCAAGTCCACATCTCGCATCTACCTTTCCAAATTCATAATCTGAATTTACAATATCTAGGTCGAGCATATCGATGGTTCCTTCTTCAAACTTAGCTTCTTCAACTGAAGATACGACATTTACCTTTAGTTTTGAGTTTGTAATTTCAATTGCACGATTTATAACGAAAAGATCTCCAATTAAAAATGGTCTACAAACTTCCCAAATTCTCTTTTCTTCAAATGTCTTAACGGTTATTTCCGGTCCAATTCCAGCCGGATCTCCTAGTGGTATTCCAATAATAGGTCTTTCCATACTTCCTCCTAATTTTCTTCTACTTCAGTGGAAAGTTTATTTAGGCAGACTTCCATAGTCTTTGCATCTCCAACCATTCCACCCTTAGTTACTATTCTCAAATCATCAAACGCTCCTCCGGTTAACCTTCCATAGGCAACCAGTGGTTCTAGTTCTTCTCTAATTGTAATTCCGGCAGAATTTAAAAGTTTCACAAGTTCTACCGTAATATCTCCTCCGCTGGTATAGACTCCTGCGAAAGAATGTTTGCTATTTAAAATTTCCTTGCCAATTTCTCCAAGCCCACTGGAGATTAAAATGGAAATCTCATCAATTGTAATATTTCTCTCTTTAGATATTTCTACCAGGTCAAGCCTCTTATCTCCTTCTTCAAAAGGCGTTGTGGTCACGAGAAGAAGATTGTTGTCCTCTAAAATTAAATCAGCTTTACTAGTAACACTCTTTATCTCCAAATCCCTCTTGTCTTCGTCAATGAGGTTTTTTGCAGAGACTTTTATGACTTTTACATCCTGATTATTTAGTAAATCTCTAATCTGTTTAATAGTTATATCAGTGACAGAACCGCAGATCATAAGCACCTTGCTAAGTAGATTTTCCTTATCCAAAATAGATCTTGCAATGTGCATTGAAAATGGTCCCGGATCCACAGAGAAGAATTTTATATGAGATTCAAACACTGCTTTTCCGATTATCTCCAAATGACTATCTAAAACTGCATCAAATACCAATAGACTAATTCCTTCGTCGTAGTATTTTTTGATAAGTTGGGATAGATGTGTAGCTCCTTTTTCAATGTCCGAAAGATTTATGGACTTAATATTTCCATTTAGTCCGTCCTTTAAAATCTCCTCCACATTGTCGCTTGATACTGGCATCTTCGGATCTCTTCCTGCGTCCGTATTGGTCAAAAGACTTCCTTCTACAAGCATAGTTCCATTTATAACAATTCTTTTACTGCTTGGAAATGCAGGGACACAAATCCCCATATATCCTGGAAGCTCTTCAAAAAAAGCATTTATTTCATAGGAAATATTGCCCCTCATAGTAGAGTCTATTCTCTTCGAATAAAACATAGGATTTAAGCTTTTCATATACTTTAGAGCTTCTTTTACACATTGGTATGCTTCTTCAGGATGAACAGCTCGAGAAAGTGTACTATAGCTTACCACATCTATGTCTTCATTTACTTCTTCTGCAAAATCAATCATACTAAGAGCATTTAGCCCCACCTTTTTCAGTAGTGAACAGGTGGCGTTAGATCCAGTAAGATCGTCTGCAATAATTGCAAATTTTACCATTTAACTCTCCATAATTGTATTTGCCTTAATTATACCATCTAAAGATATTCATCTTCAATACAGTTAACACTTCTCATGATTCTATATATTTTGCAAAAAAATAAAAGGGGTATTTCCCCCTTTATTTTGTGAAATTTGGTATATTTGAAATCATGGTTACAAATTCACATCTCTTTAGTTTATTTGTCGGCTTAAAGGTCCCATCTGGATAACCACTAATAGTTTTATTTGAAACTAAAAGTTCGATTTCATTTAAATAATTTATATCCCTTTCATCCTTAAATTTATTTACATTTTCTTTGCCAGTTTTGTAATTGAAGAAATGAGCCATTACATAGGAAATTTCATCCCTTCTAGCTTCTGTTTCCAAATCTACATTTTGTAAAATATTTTTAGGAAGTCTTGAAAGGACGAATCTCACATCATCATCTCCCCAAGTTCCCTTTACGAATTTCGGATTACTATTTTTAACTACTGAAAGACCAACCAAATTTTTATCTCCAAGTCTTTTAATCATGGATAGAGCCTCTCTATAAGTAAGAGGTCTTTCTGGTTTAAAAGTTCCATCAGGATATCCCATAATTATCTGTTCTTTTACGAATCTTTCGATATTTTTTTCTGCCCAATGTCCTTTTATATCAGATAGATTGGCACTCTTCTTAACATCTACTACATTTTCTGTCTTGAAAGTGGTATTCTTTTTATCTGCGTTGAAATCTTCCATTTTAAGTTTAGTTCTTGGAAAATCTGTGTAGTGGAATGGATTTTTGCCAAATCCTTCTATACCTTTTTCTAGAACCAATGTGTTATATGTCTTGTAAGTTGCAACCATGTAGCAATTGTCACATCCATCTAACGGATATTCCAACACCTTGTCTTCTGCTTGGATTACTCTGGCATCTCTCTCATATGGAGTGTAGATTTTATAAGTCGCTTCCAAATTATTTGTCTTAGCTGGAATGGTAACGAATTTTCTACCTTCATGCATGTAAAATCTAACCTGTTGTAATGCGTTTGACGCTTCATTTAGAAGATTAAATCCCTTATTTTCTTTGATTTCGATGTAGTCAGAGATGTATGCAAAATCTGTCACCACAGTTCTATTTCCATTCTTAATCTTTACCATAGCAGAAGCTTCCACTAAGTCCAAATCTTTTTCTGTGAAGTAGACAGTCTTTTCAGTTTCGAATTTCAAATTCATTCTACCAGTTGATTTTGATTTTGAAACTTCTACTTGAAGCTCTCCACTATATCCCTTAGGTAGGTTCGGAGTTGTGATTTCATATCCGTTATCAGTCTTTTTAAATCTCACTTCTGAAGCAAGTCTTCTTGCAATATCATCGTCCCTAGTTTGATAAAAATCAGAAGTGCTCTTCGTTTCTTTTCCAACATTGTAGGTGACACTGTCTGTGGAGATGGTAGTTCCATCGAAAGAAACAGATTCAATACTCATCTTATATTCTCCACCGTAGTATCCATAGCCCACAAATATTTTTTGTTCTCTATCAGATGTGGTGAAGTTGCCTAAATCTTTGGAATCTCCATTTCCATAGTAAGAAATACCAACCCTTGATTTAAAATTTTCTGAAGCCTTAGGAATGATTGCGTAGACATCTCCTCTTTCAACTATAAAATAGAAACCATCCACATATTTTGAAGAGCTTCTGCCCACCATTTCATTCTTTGCAAGCTCCACTAAGTATCTAGGGTTTGCCCTATTATTTTCTTGTAAATTTTTATTTTCTATAAATTTAAGCTCGATCCTATCCGCTGCAAATGCGCCGGAAGGAATAGAAATAAACATAGCTAAAATTAGAAAATATATGATCTTCTTAAAATTTTTCATAATCCACCTCTTACATCATATTTACCTAATTTTATCAATTGTTAAACAGAGAGAGCTAATACTTCATTTTTAAGAAAGAAAATTTCTACTCCATACTTTTTATTTCTTTAAAGGTTAAGAAATTGTTTTCAAATAATTTAATGCAAAACTTGAAAATATCTCTATTTCATCCCATACATAAATTTTTAAAATAAATTTTTTGCAAAAAATATTGTTTTCCCTATTGTAATTTATTATTTGCTGTGAGATAATTTCTTTACAGTCGTAAATGCGAAGTAAATTCCTATTTACGAAATTTAAAAAATAAATTTGAATTTTTAGGAGGACATTATGGACTTACGTTTAGAAGGAAAAGTTGTAATTGTAACAGGAGGTTTCAAAGGTATAGGAAAAGCAATTGCTTTACAATGTGCTAGAGAAGGAATGATCCCTGTAGTTTTAAATAGAAAGAATGATGCTGCAGAACCTTTTGAAAAAGAACTAAAAGAAATAACTGATAAATATTCAATCTATTTCATCGACTTAAATAATACAGATGAAATAAAACCAATCGTTGAAGATGTTGTTAAAAAATACGGAAGAATTGACGCAATTGTAAACAACGCAGGAAGAAATGACAATTTAGATTTGGAAAGCAATGGCTGGAAAGAATTTGAACATTCTCTTCACAACAATTTAACTCACTATTATGAACTTGTTCATCAATCAGTAGAATATCTAAAGAAATCTAAGGGAGCAATCGTAAATATTTCTTCTAAGACTGCTCTTACAGGTCAAGGAAAGACTAGTGCTTACGCTGCTGCTAAGGGAGCTATTCTAGGTCTTACTAGAGAATGGGCAGCTGCTCTTATAAAAGATAGCGTTAGAGTAAATGCTATTGTAGTTGCAGAAGCTTGGACTCCACTTTATGCTGATTGGATTAAAACCTTTGGAGATGAAAAGGCTCAACAAGAAAGACTTTCTCTAATCACTGATAGAATTCCTCTTGAACACAGAATGACTGAACCTTCAGAAATTGCTGATACTGTAGTATTCTTACTTTCTGAAAGAGCTTCCCATACAACTGGTCAATGGGTATATGTTGACGGTGGATATTGTCATCTTGATAGAGCTTTAGATTAATCGGAGAGACCTATGACTGATAATAAACAATTGAAAGAACTTAGAGGATCTAAAGCTGGTCTTGCTATCGTTCTTGTAACTTCACTATTCTTTGTGTGGGGTCTTACAATGAACCTAGTAAACGCGCTTTACTCTCCTATGGGAAATTATATGCAACTAAGCGGAACAGAAACTTCCCTTCTACAAGTTGCTTACTTTGGAGCTTACTTCTTTTTATCAATACCAGCTTCAATAATTTCTAGAAAACATGGTTACAAAGCCGGAATAATAACTGGACTATTTTTATTTATAGTTGGTTCACTTTTAACTATCCCTGCTACAAATTCTATGAGCTATTCACTTTTCTTGTTGGCAATGTTTGTTATAGCTTGTGGATCTGCAACCCTTGAAACAAATTGCAATCCATACATCACAAAACTTGGCGATCCAGAAAATGAATCTATGAGAATAAACCTAGCTCAATCATTTAACGGTGTAGGTAATATAGTCGGACCTTTTATTCTTGGTAATATAATTGGACAAACTGTAAATTATGGAGATCCTGGATTTGAAGAAGCAAAACTTCAGTTTTTAACTCAAACTAAAGGAATCTATATCGTAATTGCAATCGCATTAATTCTAATAATAGCTGTATTCTTCTTTGCAAATCTTCCATCTCCTCCAGGGGATGCTGAAGAAGAAGTAAAAGATGAAAAGACTGGCGAAATAATTAAAAGACTTATGTCAAGAAGCCACTTCGTGCTTGGAATTATTGCTGAATTTATATTTATAGGACTTCAAGTTGGTGGAATGGCACTATTCTCCGGATATGCTGCAGCTCACTGGGACGGAATGACTTCCGGTACAGCTACAAAATATCTAGCGATCCTTTCTTTACTATTTACAATCGGTCGTTTTGTAACTACTCCACTTATGAAGAAGTTTGAAGCAGGTAAAATACTAGGAGTTTATATGACCATCTCAGCAATTTGTATGACTACAGTTGCACTAGGACTTGGCAAACTTTCAGTTATTCTATTCATGGGAGCATACCTATTTATTTCAATAGGATTTCCAACTATCTTCTCCCTTGCACTTACAAATATTACAGGAAGCGATGCTAAGACTGGATCTAGTATGCTTGTAATGAGTATAGTAGGGGCTGCACTTATTCCTTTACTAATGAGTGCTATTGGAGATAAATTTGGAATCCAAGCTGCAATGTGGTTTGCTGTTCCAGGATTCTTATACTGTGCTTGGTACGGATTTAAAGGTTCAAAGAAAAATTTAGAGGTTGTTAGATAATGAAAAATAAAATTATAGATACCCACTTTCACGTATGGGACTTAGAAAAACAAGATCTTCCATGGCTTGAAGGTGTTGACGAAGTTCTAAAGAGAACTTTTACTTTTGAAGAATTCTCAAATAATTATAATGAAAAAGATGGCATTGATTTTGTAGGCGGAATTTACGTTGAAGTAGATGGCAAAGACCCAATACAAGAAGACGAAATAATATATGATCTATGCAAGAAAAACAAAAAAATTCTAGCTACAATGATGAAATCTAAGGTTTCTCCAACTATGAGAGTACCTGCTTTTGCAACAGGAATTAGAGAGCCTCTACACACTGGAGATGCTCCTAAGGGAAGATGCCTAGAAGAATCATTCATAGAAGGTTTAAAAAATCTCGCAAAGAAGAACATGCCTTTTGAATCTTGCAATAGAGTTGATGAACTTGAAGATTTCTATAAGACAGCTAAGAGTCTTCCAGAAGAAACATTTATTTTAAACCACTTGGGAAATGTCACAGAGTTGTCAGAAGAATACAAATCTGTAATGAAGAAATTTGCAAAACTTGACAATGTTTATGTTAAAGTTTCAGGTTATTCTACAAAGGATAAAGAATTTGTAAAAGACCTTTTAAAATTTGTAAAAGAAACTTTTAGAAGCGATAGACTTATGTATGCGTCTAACTGGCCTGTAGTAGAACTATATTCAAGCTTCAAAGAACATCTTTTAATATTACTTGAAGAGTTCAAAGATGACGAAGATTTCTTCTATAACAACGCAATTAGATGCTATAATTTAGATATATAATATGGGGCAGTCTTTGGACTGCCTGTTCAATTGAAAGGATATTTATGAAAGCAAAAATAATAACACCTACCGTTACAATCTTTGATAAAGACGGTAATATAGATTTGGAAGGAAATAGATTATTAGTTAAATATTTAATTGATAATGGGGTTGATGGAGCTGTTCCTCTTGGAAGCAGCGGAGAATTTACAGCAATATCTCTACAAAATAAAAAAGATTTGATTAAACTTTATGTGGACGAATCAAAAGGAAAATTAGATTTAATACCTGGTACAAATTCTCTAGATATAGATGAATGTATAGAACTTTCTAACTATGCTATCTCTCTTGGAGTTAAGGGAGTGCTTATACTTCCTCCATTCTACTATGGAATAAGCCAAGAAGAAGTCTTCCACTATTTCGATGTGCTTGCACAAAAGATAAATGGAGATATCTATATCTACAACTTCCCTGCAAGAACAGGTTTTGATATGAGTGCTACTACCACTTATGAACTTGCAAAAAAACATAAAAATATAAAGGGAATGAAAGATTCTACCGGAAATCTAACCCATACAAAGGAAGTAATTTTAAAAGTTAAAGATCTTAGATCTGACTTTGAAGTGTATTCTGGATATGATGATCATTTTGTTCCAAATATCATCGCCGGTGGAAATGGTTGTATAGCTGCTCTTTCAAACTTTGAACCTAGACTATGGTCTGATTGGGTACTTGCAATAAATGAAGGAAATTATGAAAAAGTTAGATCTATTGGAAATATTATAGACAGACTTATGCCTTTATACAGCGTTGAAATGAACTTCTCACATATTTTCAAGAAGTTCTTAATCGATGATGGACTAAGTATAAGCGATTACACTATCTTCCCATTTGAAGAATTAGATGACAAAACTTATGAATTTGCAAAAAATCTAAGAAAAACAGTTATATCTAGGAGGTAGTTATGAAGTACGCTCTTAAGGTTAGCGAAAAAGATAATGTTGTAACAGTTTTAAGCCAAGTAAAAAAAGGCGAAACTGTAAGTTATTTAGATAATAAAGAAAAAAGAGAAGTTGTAGCGCAAAATGATATACCTATATATCATAAAATCGCTATTTGTGATATAAAAACAGATGAAGATATCGTAAAATATGGAGAAAATATAGGAAGAGCAAGCGTTGATATCGCTAAAGGATCCCATGTTCATACACATAATGTAAAAGCTCATAGAGAAAATCTGGAAGAAAAAGAATGAGGTGATAAATTGAGAACTTTTTGGGGTTATAGAAGAGATGATGGAAGAGTAGGAATTAGAAATCACGTTTTAATTCTGCCTGCAAGTATTTGTGCATCAGATACTACAAGGTTAATAGCTTCCAATTTAAATGGTGCAGTTACTTTCAATTTACAACTTGGTTGTTCCCAAGTAGGACAAGACTTTGAACTAACACTTGATACCCTCGCTGGATATGGAGCAAATCCAAATGTCTACGGAGTAATAATAGTAGGTCTTGGCTGCGAAACAGCACAAGCAAGCTTAGTAAAAGAAAAGATTTTGGAAAGAACTAAAAAACCTATAGAAACATTGGTTATACAAGAAGAAGGCGGAACTTTAAAGACCATTGCCAAGGCTCAAAGTTTGGCAAAGAAAATGATTGGAGAAGCTGCTCTTGTTAAAAGAGAAGAGTTTCCTCTTTCAGAGCTAATCCTTGGAACTAACTGCGGAGGCTCAGATACAACATCAGGTATTGCAGCAAATCCTACAATAGGTGAAGTTAGCGATAAGTTGGTAGCAATGGGCGCAACCTCTGTGCTTTGTGAAACTACAGAATTTATAGGTGCAGAGCATATACTTGCAAGACGTGCAAAGAATAAAGAAGTCCACGACAAGCTATATGAAATAATAAATAATTACGAAGAAAAAATAAAACATGATACTGGGCTAGATGTGCGTGATGGAAATCCATCTCCTGGTAATATAGAAGGTGGACTAACCACCCTAGAAGAAAAGTCTCTTGGATGCATTCACAAGGGCGGATCTTCTATAATAAATAATATCTACGATTATTCTAAACAAATAAAAGGTAAAGAAGGTCTAGTTATAATGGATACCCCTGGAAATGATGCTTCTTCTGTTGGAGGAATCATAGCAGGAGGATGCCAACTTGTAGTATTCTCTACAGGAAGAGGAACTCCAACAGGTCACGCCATTGCTCCAGTAATTAAGATAACTGGAAATAGCGAAACCTATGCTAGAATGTCAGACAATATAGATTATGACGCAAGCAAAATCATAACAGAAAACAAAAGCATCGAACAAGCTAGCGAAGAATTATTAGACCTAATAGTAGATGTATGTAATGGAAAATTAGTACAAGCAGAACTCTTAGGATACACAGAAACAGCAATCCAAAGAGCATCCGCATTCGTATAGAAATAACAAGAGCCATCGGCTCTTTTATTTTTTTTTGAATTAATATATAATATATTAGATTAAATAGAAAAACAGATTAAACTGATAATGTAGTTTATAAAGGAGACACAATGCACAAGCCAACACAGAGAGTTTTGCAAATACTTTTGGCAATAGCTTCTGAAAAAGAAGAACTCACCCTAAGCGAAATCTCAGAAAAGACAAATATTCCTAAAAGTACAATCTCGCCAATCTTATCTACCATGGTGAATTTAAAATTTTTATCTAGAAAAGATAATATGAAGTATAAAATAGGGATAAATACCTTTATCGCCGGAGAATCATACTTGGAATCCACTTCCCTATTAGAAATGATAAAGACAAACATGGGCGAAATAGTAAAAGAGTGTAACGAAATTTGCCAACTAGGAATAATACAAGACAACAAAGTTTTCTATATAGCAAAGAAGGAACCGACCCAATCCATCCAGCTTATGAGTTACGTGGGTAAATTCTTGCCAATATACTCAACTGCACTTGGAAAAGTATTGATATCTAAAAAATCCAACGAGGAAATAAAAGAACTAATCGGTCCAACTCTAGAACCTCTTACAGAATATACGATTAAAGATATGGACTCCTTCTTAGAAGAAATAGAAAAGGTCAAATCGAGAGGATACTCCTATGACATTCAAGAAACTAGTCTAGATGCGAGATGTGTAGCAGTTCCAATCGAAAAAGATAACAAGGTCATCGCAGCAATAAGTGTGTCCGTTCCTACATTTAGAAGTAGTGATGAAAAATTAAATAGCATTTTAGAAATACTTTTAAAATATAAAAATAAGATTGAAGAATCTTTTGGATACTCAATCTTTAAAAACGAAGACTTGATTTAAAAAGTAAATAAAATATAAAAAATAAACTCTCCTAGCCTAGCTAGAAGAGTTTTTTGTTATGCCATAAGTTTTCTAAACATTTCTATGACTTGTTCTTTAGTTGCTTCTCTTGGATTACCTGGATAACATGCATCGTTTAAAGCATCTGTTGCAAGTTGATCTAGATCTTCTTCTCTAATTCTTTCGTTAGTCTTTGGTATTCCAATGTCAGAAGATAGCTTTTGAACAGCTTCTATTGCTGCATCTCTATATTCTTCTGTGGACATTTCATCTACACCTTTAACTCCAAGTGCTCTTGCAATTTCTCTATATCTTTCACCAGTGTAATCTCTGTTAAATTCCATTACGATTGGTAAAAACATAGCGCATGCAACACCGTGAGGAGTGTCATAATGAGCAGATAGAGTATGAGCCATTGAGTGGTCTATTCCAAGACCAACATTTGAGAATCCCATACCTGCAATATATTGTGCAAGTGCCATTCCTTCTCTACCTTCTTTAGTATTTTCAACAGCACCTCTTAGATGTTTACCGATTAATTTAATAGCTTCAAGGTGGAACATATCAGTCATTTCCCAAGCAGCTCTTGTAATATAACCTTCAATTGCGTGAGTAAGAGCATCCATACCAGTTGCAGCTGTAAGTCCCTTAGGCATTGAAGACATCATGTCAGGGTCAACTACTGCTACGATTGGCATGTCGTTAGGGTCAACGCATACGAATTTTCTTTCTTTTTCAACGTCAGTAATTACATAGTTAATAGTAACTTCTGCAGCAGTACCAGCAGTAGTAGGAACAGCTATAATAGGAACGCAAGGGTTCTTAGTTGGAGAAAGTCCTTCTAGTGAACGAACATCTTCAAACTCTGGGTTAGTTATTATAATACCGATAGCTTTTGATGTATCCATAGAAGATCCACCACCGATTGCGATTATGCAGTCAGCGCCAGATTTTTTAAATGCAGCTACACCATTTTGAACATTTTCAATAGTTGGGTTAGGTTTGATATCAGAATATACTTCATATGGGAATCCTTCCTTATCAAGTAAATCTGTAACCTTAGAAGTAACATTGAATTTAATAAGGTCTGGGTCTGAAGCTACGAAAGCTTTTTTAAAACCTCTGTTTTTAATTTCAGCAACGATTTCGTTAATAGAACCACTTCCATGATAAGAAGTTCCATTTAAAACTATTCTATTTGTCATAATTTTCCTCCTTGTTTGTACGCATTTAAGAAACTTATTTCTAAATACAAACTCTTTACTTAATAATATTATTTATTGGTGTATTTGTCAACTTTTTAACTAAATAATTTTATTAAACTTTTTTATTTATCTTCCTATGCTATAATTAATTTAAAAGGGAGGTAAATATGAAGAAAAAATTATTTGTAAGCATTTTGTTCATTAACTTACTATTCGTAGGCGTGATGGCAAAATCAGATGTCAATCTATTTATCGATGGCAAGCTTCAAGATGGCGATGTCATCATAAGAGAGTCTAGAACTTTTGTGCCACTTAGATTTATTTCTGAAACTCTTGGCTACAAGGTTGAATACTTCGACAAAACCAAAGATATCAAGATTTCAAATGACACTGATGTTGTTGAGTTAAAAGTAAATTCAAAAGACTTTGCAAAAAATGACGAAGCAAGTGAGATGGATGTAAAGACATTTTTAAGTAACAACTATACTTTCGTTCCACTTAGATTTATTTCCGAAGCATTTGGAAAAGAAGTTGGTTGGGATGAACCTTCAAGATCTGTTTACATCGGCAAGAAGCCTGCAGAATTTCCAAAGAAGGCTCCTAAGGTAAGTTCAAATTATGTGGTTAAAGACTATCCTAAGTACGGCTTTAAACTACTTGTACCTAAGGATGTAGATGCAAAACTAGAAATAAAACCTAGCGAATATGATGAAGGTGTATCAGTTTATTCTAAGTATGTAAATGTGGAAGGTAAGAAGTATGGATATGATAATACCGGATTCTTAGGCTCTTACTACTTTATAACAGAAAAAGATGAATATGACACGAATCTTAAAACTATACTTAACGGAGAAAAAGGTTGCGTAGTTAGAGTAGACGCACAAGATTTTATGGAACCTACAGGACCTCTTGCCGATGAAATGTTAAGATCATTTAAACTATTTGACAGGATCATCCTAGTTCCATCAGGAAATAAGGTTAAGGAAATGAGCGGTACAACTGCAACACTTGACGGAGGTAAGTTCATCTACACGTTTGGTAATCCAAAAGTAACTGCTACCATAAACGAAAAAGATCTTATGAAGCTTCAACTCGAATTCTCCAAAGATGGAATTGAATTCTATGACGTTGAAAATTATAGTTACGGTGGAAGTGTAAGATTTGTCTACCAAGATACTACAACTAATGAAGATGCTTGCACAGTCGCCAAAAATGGCAAAATGTTCTTGTTGACCGATGAAGCAAGAGACGTTCAATACGAAGAAAACAAAAAAGCTTCCTACGATAAAGCACGATCTATTGTAATAAATAATATTAAATTTAAAATCTCTTCCGGAGAAAATACTCTAAACGGATTTACAAAGGGAGTTCTTGACTAATTAGATTAATAATAAATAGAAATTAAAATAGCGGCTAGTCCGCTATTTTTTTATTCAAATTTTTATTTGCTTTATAATTTTTCTCTCCGCATTTTAATTTTTTTAATATTTATGTTAATTTAATTAATATTTTTAATTTAAAACTTAATTTTTTTAATATTTATATTGCGTTTTTTTAATTTTAGTAGTACAATTAAGTTAAAGATGAGAGGAGGATATTATGGCAAATAAAATTCCAGGCACTTGTCCTTTCTGTGGCAAGCCAACCGTTGCAACTAGAATCGAATGTAAACACTGTAATATTTCCATAGAAGGAGATTTCTATTTAACTAAGTTTAATCAGCTTACAGAAGAACAACTTAAAATGGTGGAACTTTTCCTTGTGAGTCGTGGAAGTATCAAAGAAATGGAACGCATGATGGGAATATCCTATCCAACTGTGCGTAATAAATTGGAAGAAATAGTGGTGGCTCTAGGTTACCCAGAAGATACAGAGATAACTCTTAGTCGTTCAGAAGTTTTAGATAAACTGGATAAGGGTGAAATCACTTCTGAAGAAGCTGTAAATTTACTTAAACAAAGGAGGGATTAATTTGAAAGAACAAGATCAAATTCTAGAAATGTTACAAAAGGGAAAGATTACAGTCGAAGAAGCGAAAGAGCTTTTAAATGCTTTGGACTACGAAGAACCGATAAATAAGAAGAATAAAAATGTCATCTCCTTCGATGTAGATAAGGCGAAGGAAGGATTCCAAGGTATAGAAAAAAGCGTCAACGATTTTATAAAAACTACATTCGCTACCATTTTCGATAAGGATTTTACCTTCCAAATCAAAGGAAAATTCGACCTTTTCCAAAAACTTTTTAAGGTAGATGTTTCTAATATGAAAAATCCAGAACTTTTTATTTACAATAGAAATGGATCTGTTCAGTTGGAAGAGTCTGACGATGATGAGCTAAATATAAATGTTAAAGTCCACTACAAAAATATGGAAAATTTCGAAGAAAGTGACTTCTTTACCTTTGAAAATGATGGCGAACACATTTCTTTTAAATCAAAAAAACCAAGCGAAAATGAGCAGTTCTATTTAGAAGTAGTGGCACAAATTCCAAGTAGAGAATTTTCAAATATTGTGGTAGATACTACCAACGCACCTATATTTGCAGAAGATATTTTAGCGTCAAAACTTGATCTATCCACCACAAATGGAAAGATAAGACTTGAGGATTCAAATGTAGACGAACTATCTATAACCACTTCAAACGGACCGATTAATATAGAAGACACAACAGGCTCAGTGGCAAATGTAAAATCATCCAATAGCAAGATTTTTATAGAAGATATTTCTTTTGATGAGTTTAAAGGTACAACTTCCAACGGCAGGATAAATGGAGAGAACTTGGACTTCACCGATTTGAAGCTACATACTTCAAACGGTTCTATCCTTTTAGAAAATCTTTCTACAGATCGACTAAAAAAAGCAAGTCTCAAAAGTTCCAACGGAGATTTGTCTATGGAACTTGGAAATCTAAAACGCAGGGCAAACTTCGACCTTGCAACCACCTCCGGAAGAATCAATTTAAATATTCCCGTTGAGATGAAATCAAATTCCCAAAAGGATACCTACTCCTATAACAAACACATCGTCGCATCCACTACCCATTTCGAAGAAGAAGGAAACGCTATTGATTTCGTACTAGCAACAGCAAATGCAAATATAAATATTGAAGATAACAAAAACATAGACTAAAAACAAAATACAAAATAAAAAGCAACGATTTGAGAAAATTTAAAAATTCTCTTCGTTGCTTTTTTTATTTTATTCAGTTCTTATTGCATCAAGGGCTGATAGTTTCATTGCACGTCTTGCAGGTAGGTATCCTGAAAGAAGTCCAATTAGCGTTGAAAATCCTAGTGCAGTTAGGATAAGTCCAACAGAAATTATGGAAATCTTAGGCTCGAAGTTTACTGTTTCTCCACCCAGCTGTCCCATAAAGTACCCGGCGAAAAATTTGTTCGCAAGTACAGAGATAATAAGTGAGTTTACAACCGCGATCACTCCTCCGATAAGACCTATAAGGCTCGCTTCTAAAAGGAATAGGTTTTGAATATCTCTTATAGATGCTCCTATTACCTTCATAATTCCGATTTCTTTGGTCCTTTCGTAGATGGACATGATCATTGTGTTTGCGATACCAATAGCTGCAATTATAAATGAAATTGCTCCGATACCGCCAAAGACTGCCTGTACGATTCCTATCTGTTTATTGGCATTATCTAAGAATTCTTTCGTCATATTGTAAGGACGAAATCCCTTATCTTTAAGCGCTTTTGTTACTGCGTCTACATTTTTTATATCATCAACTACTACTTTTATATTGTTGTAGTTCTTGGATTTTAATTTTACTTTGAATTGACTCGCCAAGGCTTTATAAGTTTCGATACTCATAAAGAGACAATTTTGTTTTTGGTAGTCATTTCCTTCTGTCATTTCTCCAGATATTCTAAGTTGAACTTGTTTACCGTCGCTTTGATTGTTTTGATTTCCATCCATCTCCATGGATCCCATATCTGACATTCTATCATCGTCACTGGTTGATTTTGGTTCAAATTTTGTGATGTAGATCTTTCGATTCATCAAAGATTTTTTTTCTGAAAAATAGTTAGGACGACTTCTATCGTAGAATTGATACTTAACCTGGGAGCCTAAAATTACCACTGGATTTTTTTCTCCTGGCGCTATATATTTCCCATTTGCAAGCTCAATTCCATAGTCTTCCATATATTGAGGTGGCATCCCAACTATATCCACATAACTAGCTTCTTCTCTTCCCATTTTTAGACTGACAGTAGCTTCGTACATAGGGATTACTGCCTTTATATGCTCTATTTCAGAAACTTCATTTATGGTTTGATTGTTCATCGGTTTCTTCTTTGGCTTTTGGTATCCCGGCTTGTCCATCTCTGGATCAAATCTCGTGAATTGACTATTTAGCTCTAGGACCCTCATGTCCCCCATATCCTCATAGAATTTGGAGTTCATAAATTTAAAACCACGACCGATTGAAATAATTATAATTATTGCCGTTGCACCGATTATTACACCTAGAACGGTCAGGAATGTCCTTAGCTTTCTCGAAGCCAAGTTTCCCGCCGCCATTTTGAATAAATCGCTAAACTTCATTAGATTGTTAGATCCTCGTCATTTTTTTTCTTTTTCTTGTAGATAAAGAATGCTCCACCGATTGCCGCAGCCGCTACTGCAAGCCCACCGAGTATTTTGAAGATACCTTTAGATGAACCGCCGCCCATGTCTTGGTTGTTCATGTCATTTTCATCCATTTTAGGCATATCTTCTACGGTGAATTCATATTCTTTCTTTACCTCTTTGGTAACTCCCATTGAGTCTTCGAAGGTCCAAACGAGTTCAACTTTCTTTTGTCCTGGAGTATCAGGAGTTACATTTACCATAAAGGTATCTTGAGAGCCCGGTGCAAAAGCTCCTTTGTAGTATGATGGTGTATCGAACTTCAATCCTTCGCCCTTGATCTTAATCATCACGTTTGAAAGATTTGCTTTACCAGTGTTGTAATAATCTATTGAAAGTGGAGTTTCCCCTCCTACCATAAATTCACCTTGTGGTAGCACGTCTCCCACTTCAAGTTTCGCTTGTTGAACTACAGGCACACCGATTTGAGCGGTGTCTGTGTACTTATTTGCCTTTGCATCTTCGTATTCAAAGTTTGCAACTACTGTGTATGTTTTTGCAGCAGTATCAGGAACGGTTGTAAAAGTAATTTCCTTTTCAATCCTTGCTCCCGGTGCGATGCTTGCAATATAGAAAGTATTAGAAGAATCCACCGGCGTAAATACGGATGCAGTTGGCATAGCTCCACCAGTTTGTCCTCCGTTAGAATCTCCAGATCCTACAGATTCTTGTGTATCTGAAGTAAGGAAGATCTTGATATTTTTAACAGTCTTCTTCGCATTGGTGTTGAAGAATTTTAAATATAGTTTAAATGGCTTGCCTGCTTCAATAGTTTGTGGTTCTAAATAATAATCTTCGATTATAAGTTTAGGTGTAGATTCATTTACAGGTTTGCCGTCATTCTTTTCCACTGGAGCCTTTACAAATACTCCCACGATTTGACTTGTAGATTGAGCTTCCGCCTTTGTGTCGTCTGTGTAATCGACCTTTAGTTCCACAGGATAGTTCTTAGTTTCTGCAGAAGGTGTAACCATAAAATCGTAGGAGAAGTTTTTCTTTTCTCCAGGCGCAAGTTCTTTTAGTTGAATGATTGAAACAGTTCTAGACGCAAGTCCATTTTGATCTTGGCTATTTGCTTGTACCTTTAGATTCTTAGCAGTAACCTTTCCTGTGTTTACAAGGTCAAAGGAAATGGTAGCCTTCGCATTTCTATATAGAATTCCTGATGGGAATTTAATATTTCTAAATTCTAAATCTGAAGGTTCTTGTTGTGATTTAGTAATATTAAATGAAAATTGATACTTACCAGTCTTTGGTGCTTGGTCAGAAGTTTTATTTTCTCCTTGACCATATCCTGAAAATGTATATTCAAGGGTAAGCATATATGTTCCAGGAACTGTAGATTTATCAGACTTTAAATTAAAGGTAATGTACTTGGTTTCTCCTGGGTTAAGGGTTGTAATATCTGCAGTTGAAAGTCCACTTGCAAGGGTGATCTTTTGTGATTCAAGTCCATCAAGGGATATTTTGATATTATTTGCAGGAGCATCACCAGTGTTTGTAACTTGGAATGGAACTTGGAATTCCTTGCCCGCTTCTTGTTCGTTGATCCAGAAGGTATCTACTTTTTTAATTTCTATTGCTGGGTTAACAGGTTTTGTTGGGGCGTTTATCTTTACGTAAACAGTTTCGTTTTGAGAAGTTCTTTCTCCATCTACATCATAATCCAGTGAAATATCAACAGGTACAGTTCCGCCTTGAAAATCACTATCTACCTTAATGAAAAAGTATGCTTCTTCAGTAGAATTTGCAAAATTAAAGATTTTATTACTTGCGTTTCTGTCTGCAATATTTTGGGTTTTGTTTAAATATCCATCGCCATCTATATAGGCTTTAGTTGGATTTGTTATAGATACTTGTCCACTAAGATTGTTTATCGGTGTTTTGCCAAACTTTGTTTTATCTATTCTTACTGAAACTATCCATATTCCATTTGTACCAGTTTCAATTGTCTGAGCTAAAGAAACTATAAGTCTCCCACCTGGGTTTTTTGTTTCTTTTGGATTTCCCTCTGCATAAGTATTAATCGTAAATAGCATTATTAATGCCAGTAATATAGAAGTGAATTTTTTCATACTATCTCCTTTCTAGGTATCTTTGCGTCATTTTCTTCTATGCTTGTTATCATCCCATCTCTCATGTCCACTATTCTATCTGCGTAGATGGATGTCTCTACGTCGTGGGTTACTATTATCAGTGTTTGATTGTTCTTACGAGCCATTTCGCACATGAGGTTCATTACTTCAAATGATGTGTTGGTGTCCAGATTTCCCGTTGGCTCGTCGGCAAAGATAATCTTAGGTGCATCGACAAATGCTCGGGCTATGGAAACTCTTTGTTGTTGACCACCACTCATCTCGTTTGGTTTGTGGTGGAGTCTTTCTCCTAGTCCTACCTTTTCAAGTATATCTTTTGCAAGTTCATCTCTTTTTTTCTTAGGAACTCCTTTAAATATGAGTCCCAAGCTGACATTGTCCATGGCGGAGAGATTTTTTATAAGATTGTAGGATTGAAAAATAAATCCGACATTTAATCTTCTAAATTTAGTTACCTGGCTTTCACTTAACTTCTCAATATGTATCCCGCCGATGGAGATCGTTCCTGAGGTTGGTTTGTCTAGTCCTGCAACCATATTTAGAAGTGTGGATTTACCTGAGCCGGAAGTACCTAGTAGACAGAGGATTTCTCCTTCGTATATATCTAGATTTATTCCGCCGAGGGCTACTACTTTTTCTGTGCCCATTTTATAGATTTTCTTCAGGTCGCGAATCTCTATAAGCTTCATATTACCACCTCTTGTTTTAGTATAACATAGCTAAGATTTTAATAGTTTACAAAAGTATTAAATTTAAGAATTCCTATCTGAAAATTTTGTAAAATTTTTATAGCATCATAACTATTTCCGCTATTATTTGGTGAAATTTAGATGCTCTACATATAGCATTTAAAATTTAATTGTTTGTAGCGGAAGCAATCTGCTTCCATTTTAAAAACACTTAAGGAAGACAGTCACCCTGAGCGAACGAAGTGAGTCGAACGGGTATAACCCTGGTGAGGTTAAACATTGATGATTATTTTCTTATGCTCTACGTAGAGCATCAAAATTTAATTTTTTTAGCGAAAGCTATCTGCTTCCATTTTAAAAACACTTAAGGAAGACAGTCACCCTGAGCGAACGAAGTGAGTCGAACGGGTATAACCCTGGTGAGGTCAAACACTGCTTATTATTTTCTTATGCTCTACGTAGAGCATCTACGTTATTTTTAATTTAAATGCTATCCGGATAGCATCAGAATAATTTTTATTTCATTTGCTTAGACTTGACCCTCTGAGGTTAGACCCATTCGACTACAGAGCCTTACGGCTCTTCCGCTCAGGGTGACTGTAGTTGGGAGATTTTGTAAAAATATTAATTGCAAATACTGGTTAAATATAGGTCAGATCCTTCGACTTCAAAGGCTATCGCCTTTTCCGCTCAGGATGACTAGTTGGGAGGACTTTCGCTCGATAATTGTTAATTATTTGCAATGTTTAAAGACTTCACGCCTTCGGCTGTGGAAGCAAAATGCTTCCGCTACGGGTGTGAATAATATGTACAGTTACAATTACGCCTTACGGCTAAATTAGGAAAATTTAGTATCGAGGTTGATTGAAGCCGGTAGCTTCCGCTACAAAATTAAACCATCCATTTAAGTAAAAAATATTTATTTAAAATAAAAACCCCTGTTAGTCCAGGGGTCTTAAACTAGTTTTCTAGTTCACTTTCTTTTCTTCTCTTATTCTCTCTGATAGTAATGGAAGTATGGTGAATAGATCTCCTACTATTCCATAGTTTGCAATTTTCATTATCTTTGCATCCTTGTCGCTATTTATGGCTATGATTAGTTCTGATTCTTTCATTCCATTGGTATGTTGTAATGCTCCAGAGATTCCAACTGCTATATATAGTTTTGGTTTTACAGTCTTGCCTGTTACTCCTACTTGTAGACTCTTGTCAGCCCAGCCGTTATCTACTATAGGTTTTGTAACTCCGAATTCTGCTCCTAGTGCTTTTGCAAAGTCCTTTACAACTTTTAGTCCTTCTTCGTCTTTTACTCCCATTCCTGCTGCAACGATCACTTCTGCGTCTTCTAAGCTTAGATGTTCGTGTTCTTCGTCCTTTACGAAGGAAAGTATTTTGTTAAGTGGACTTTCTACTTCAATCTTTTCTTCTATTACTTCTGCTTTGTGTCCTTCATCGTGGAATAGTTCTACTCCGGTCTTGTTACCTACGGTTCCTATCTTAGGGGTACTTGTAATTCTTATGTCTGATAGGAGTTTTCCGTCGAAGGTTGGTCTGATCCACATGATGTCAGATTTATCTTCTGTAAGTTTTATTTCTTGGCAGTCTGCAACTAGTCCGATTTCTCTCTTAGCTGTGATTCTTCCTCCGATATCTCTTCCGTTTACTGATGATCCGATTAGCACTGCGTATGGTTCGTACTTGTCGATTAATTTATCTAGTGCATGGGCAGCTACCTTTGAATCGAATTGTTTGAATTTTTCATCTTCCACTAGGATTACTTTGTCTGCTCCATATCTTTCTAATTCTTCTATTAGTCCCGCTCTTTTTTCTGTAAATAGTACTGCTACTACTTGTCCACCTAGACCTTCTGCTAAATGTCTTGCGTTTGCTAGTAGTTCAAATGTTAGGTTTGTGATCTTTTGTTCAAATGTTTCACAAACTACCCAAATATTTTTACTCATATTCATAATTCACCTTAGATCCTTTTGTTGTCCTTTAGTATTTTTATGATTTCTTCTACTTTTTCTTCATCACTATTTTTTTCG
>NZ_AWXD01000019.1:0-1133 GCF_000478945.1 Peptoniphilus sp. BV3AC2
TCAGTATGTCAAGCCCTGGTAAGGTTCTTCGCGTTGCGTCGAATTAAACCACATGCTCCGCTGCTTGTGCGGGTCCCCGTCAATTCCTTTGAGTTTCATGCTTGCGCACGTACTCCCCAGGCGGAGTGCTTATTGTGTTAACGCCGGCACCGAGGTCTCCCCCGACACCTAGCACTCATCGTTTACGGCGTGGACTACCAGGGTATCTAATCCTGTTTGCTACCCACGCTTTCGTTCCTCAGCGTCAGATTTGTGTCCAGTAAGTCGCCTTCGCCACAGGTATTCCTCCTAATATCTACGCATTTCACCGCTACACTAGGAATTCCACTTACCTCTCCACTTCTCAAGAATTACAGTTTCAAATGCTTACATGGGTTGAGCCCATGCCTTTCACATCTGACTTGTTATTCCGCCTGCGAACCCTTTACGCCCAGTGATTCCGGACAACGCTAGCCCCCTACGTATTACCGCGGCTGCTGGCACGTAGTTAGCCGGGGCTTTTTCTTGAGGTACCGTCATTATCTTCCCTCATAAAAGAGCTTTACGACCCGAAGGCCTTCTTCGCTCACGCGGCGTCGCTGCATCAGGGTTTCCCCCATTGTGCAATATTCCCCACTGCTGCCTCCCGTAGGAGTTTGGACCGTGTCTCAGTTCCAATGTGGCCGATAACCCTCTCAGGCCGGCTACTGATCGTCGCCTTGGTGGGCCGTTACCTCACCAACTAGCTAATCAGCCGCGAGTCCATCTTTGACCGAATTTCTTTGACTAATTGATCATGTGACCAGTTAGTGTCATTTGGTATTAATCCCAGTTTCCCGAGGCTATCCCAATGTCAAAGGCAGGTTACTCACGTGTTACTCACCCGTCCGCCGCTAATCCATTTCATCTTCACCCCGAAGGGATCTGTCGAAATTTCATCGCTCGACTTGCATGTGTTAAGCGCGCCGCCAGCGTTCGTCCTGAGCCAGGATCAAACTCTCAATTTAAAAGTTTGTTGCTCATACGAATTCTGGTTTCTCTTAAGAATTTTTAAGAACTTTTCGCATTTTGCTTGGTTTATTCTTTGTTTTTTTGCTTACACTATTTAATTTTCATTTTCCTTCGCTGTTTTTGTGACAGCTTATTTAGTATAA
>NZ_AWXD01000020.1:0-55277 GCF_000478945.1 Peptoniphilus sp. BV3AC2
TATTAAAATCGAACTCTTGTCAAGGACATTTTTCAAATTTTTTAAAATTTTTTGAAGTTTAAAGGGAAGATCAATGTCTTAGACAAGGTCGACTTTACTAGTATACAAACTTTGTATATTCTTGTCAACAACTTTTTTAAAAAATTTATAAATTTATTTCTTTTCTCTTCCTAGTCTTAGGTTAAAGCCTTGTAATTCTAGTATGTCTGCTACATTTCTCTTGACTTCTATTTCTGGTTTTAGCCTTGCTACTACTTGTTCACTAAAGGTGTCACTTCTCTTACCATTTTCTCTTAGGTCGTAGTAGTTTGTCATTTCTTCGTCGTATTCTTTTATCGCTTCTTTATATGATGGAAGTATTTTGTATTCATTTTCGAAGAATTTAAGTTCCATTGGCATTCTTGGTTTTAGTTGAGGTTCTTCTTTTGGATATCCAAATCCTATTCCTAGTACTGGGAATACCAATTTTGGAAGTTTTAAAGCTTCTACTAATTTACCCATGTTATTTAAAATTGAGCCGAAGTATACTGCTCCCATTCCCATTGATTCTATTGCTACTGTTAGGTTTTGTATTGCCAATGTTGCATCGGTAAATCCTTGAAAGAATTTATCCATGTCACCTGAGGTCTTTGGTTCAAATCCATTTTCTCTTGCAATTCTATCATTTCTTAATGTATCTACAACGAAGATCCAAAGCTCTGGTACATCTAGCAAATATTTTTGTGTGGAGATTTCGTAAATCTTTTCTCTTAAGTCTTTGTCTGTCACTCTTATAATAGAAGAGTTTTGCATGCCGGTGCTTGATGCTGTTCTATTTACTACTTCCAGAAGTGTGTCTAGCACTTCTTTTTCTACTGGTCTATTTTCAAATTTTCTTATGGTTCTGTGGCTAAGTTGTGTTTTTATGGTTTCGTTCATACTTACCTCTTTTCTTTCTAAGTTTTCTATTATCTTCTAATAAATAATAGATAGAATTATCGCTGTCAGTAGTCCGCATAGACATGTGGCTAGGGATGCCATCGCTCCTGCAACTTCCGAATGTTCCATCGCCTTATTGGTTCCAAAGACGTGACTTCCTGTTCCTAATGCTAGTCCCATGGCTTCGTCTGTTTCAATCTTTAGTCCTTTGTGGATGAGTTCCTTGGTCATTACTCCCGTTATTCCTGCTACTACTATGGATGCTATGGTCAGCGGAACTATTCCTCCTATCTGTAAGGATACTTCTGATCCGATGGCTGTGGTTGTTTGTTTTGGAAGTAGACTTAGAAATGTTTCTCTATTTAGTCCAAATAGCTTGGAAAGTCCATACACTGATCCTAGTCCGACGCAAGTTCCTACTATTATGGATATCAAAATTTCAAACTTATATTTTTTTAGTAGATCTCTCTTTCTATATAGTGGAAGTCCGAGCGCCACTGTTGCTGGTGCTATGAAGAATGTGAGGATTGATCCTCCTGCGTTGTACTGTTCGTATGGAATTTTTAAAATATGGTTTATTGCCATTATTAATATCGCAGAGATTAGAAGGGGATTGAGTAGTGGAAATTTCACATTTTTAAGAGATCTTGTCACTACAAAAAATATGCAGATGGTAATGGTAAATCCAAATATTTCTGTACTTATAAATTTCATTTCTTCCTCCTTATTAATGCATCTGCAACTTTCGCTGTCACTACATTTATTATGAAGGTTGAGATAATACAAGTTGCCACTATTCCTATAACTTCTGTTTTAATCTGCGGATATATTTCCTTCACCTTTACCATTCCAGGTATAAATGCTATTACCATGTTTGCTAAGAGAAATTCTGCCGCTTTTTCTATTTTCTTTTCTTTTATTATTTTACTTTGTAGTAGTAGGACTAAGAGAATTAACCCTATTACTGGCGCCGGAAGCGGAACTTTCAAAATTTTATTAAAAAAATCTCCCGCTAGAAGCACCGCCATTATTATTGCAAATCCTTCAATCATATACTATGCTCCTTTTATAATTGTAGTAGGCACTTAGAATTATTATTGCCATACCTGTAAGACTTATTAGGTCCGTCCTCTCATTGAATAAAAAGTATCCTATAAATATGGAAAATATTATTTGAGAGAAACTGTAGATGGCAATCTCTGTTGCCTTGCCCGATTTATATGCTAAAGTCAAGAAAAATTGTCCAAGCCCAGCAGATACTCCTATCATTAGAAGGTTTAATATTTCCGTTTCATTTGGAATTACAAAGTGTCCCACTAAGAACGGAATGCAAGCTAATGTAGAAAATATTCCGAAGTAGAGAATTATTACTTCTCCTCTTACCTTCTTGCCTACAGATGAAAGCATAACCATTGCAAGTCCCGCTGTCATCGCCCCAGTTAGTGCAACAAGGGACGGGATAGTCGATCCATCAAATTTGGGTTTTACTACCATTAGCATACCTAAAATGGAAAGGATGATTGCAATTATGGAATGTCTCTCCAACCTTTCTCTGAGAATTAATGCTGCAAATATCATTACAAAAAATGGGCTAAGTTTTCCTATTGCTGATGAGTCTGCTATGTTTAGATATTTTACAGCATAGAAGTTACTCACCATTCCTATAAATCCAAAGAGAGATCTATAAAATATTTCCTTCTTCCCATCTTTTACCTTCATCTCATGTATTCTTTTTTCTTTTACAATTAATAAAAACATCAAAATGGAAATTACAAAGTTTCTAAAGACTACCTGTTCAAAGGTGGGTAAATCTTTTGTATACCTTATAAATACCGCCATTAATGCAAAGAAGAATGAAGATGCTATCATATAGATAGGACCTAGATTCTTCGCTTTTTTTAAACTATTCAACTATACTCCTTAAAAATTCTACTACTGTGTCTATTTCTTCTTTTGTGTTAAATGTGGAAAGGCTAAATCTAACCATACCTTGATCTACTGTACCTGCCTTCTTGTGTACCAGTGGTGCACAGTGGCTGCCAGGTCTTGAGCAAAGTTCAAGCTGTTCAAATAAAACTCTTGAAACTTCTCCTGAAGGATTATCTCCTATGTTAAATGAAAGTGTAGGAAGATGATTTTCTCCAAATGATCCATAGACTTTTATGCCTCTTATGGTCTTCATGGATTCGTAGAGATAATCTTTTAGTTCTCTTAAAATTTTGTAGGTGTCCTTACTCATTACATAGTCGATGCCCGCTCCTAGTGCCGCGATGCCTCCACTATTTATGGTTCCATATTCAAACACGTCTGGAAATACGCTCGGAGTTTCTCTTTCGAAGGATCTAAATCCTGATCCTCCAGAAAATACTGGATGAAAATTAAAATCTCCAAGTTTTATGATTCCGCCTGTCCCTGTTGGACCGTAAAGACATTTGTGACCGGTGAAGCAGTAAATGGTATTTGTAAATTTAGATAGGTCTAGTTTCACCGCTCCAGCTCCTTGTGCTCCGTCAATGATTAAAATAAGTCCGTGTTTCTTCGTAAATTCATAGACTCTTTCTAAGTCTGTCACGTTTCCGATTACGTTAGATGCGTGGGTTATGACTACCGCCTTTGTATTTTCTTGTAGAAGTTCTTCTAACATTTCCAGTTTCAAATCGAAATTTTCATCCACATCCACAAATGAAAGTCCCATTCCTTCATCTTCCAATTGGTATAGAGGGCGGAGAACTGAGTTGTGTTCAAGAATTGTGGTTATAACATGGTCCTCTTTGGTTAGAAGAGATTTTAAAACAAGGTTTAAACTCGTGGTTATATTGTAGGTAAATGCAACGTCCATCGGACTAACGCTAAAAAGTTTAGCAACCTTTTGTCTAGTTCCATAGACTTTATCCATTGAGTATTCGCTAGCTGTATATGATCCACGGGATGGATTACCCATTTTATTGAAATCGTCAACTATTTCTTTTAAAACTGACTCAGGTTTTATAAGCGTAGTGGCGCCGTTATCAAAATAAATCATAATAACTCCTTTCCGAATTAAGTGTTAATAATTATATTTTAGCAGATTTCTGCATTAATAAAAACTTTAATAGAAAATTAAACTAAAGTTATCTCAAATATTTTAAATATAAAAATAGGAAGGCAAAGCCCTCCTATAATTACTTAATAACTTCAATTGTAGGCGGTTTAAAAGCACAACCCTTGTCTATTGAATAGGTAGCTTTGTAAATGCCATCGATTTTTAAATCATTCTTTTCTATGATTTCATTTATTTTTTCAAGATTTTCAAATGGACTCTTAAGCATTAGTCCACAGCCCGCTTTTATTGCGCCGAAAACTGGCACAAGTCTTGCATCGACATCATGGGACTGTACCTCCATCTTGCAAGCTTCTGCAAAGCTGGTGCTTTCAAAAGTATAAAGTACAAATTCCAAATTAAGGTTTCACCACCTTGTACTTGCCCATAAGTTCAACGATCTTGTACATATTTGTAATAGATCCAACTTGAACCTTTTCTTTTAGTCCGTAGTGTTCAAGGCAAAGTCCGCAGGAGAATATTTCTGTACCGCGAGATTCGATGAACTTAAGATCCTTTATAGAATTTTCCCACAAAGTAGGAATATGAACTCCGCCGTTGTAGAATACAATTACCTTAGGAGCCACTTCTTGTTCAGAAAGAGCGTAGATAAAACCTTCGAGAAGTTTCTTAGCGAAATCTTCGTCTCCGCCGCCCATCATTTCAGAAGAAATAACTACCATGTATTCGTCGCTGTAATGAGGACCATCTTCGTGTTTAATTTCAATAGATGGATCTTTTTTAAATACAACGGTGTAGCTTTCCTTTGAATGTTCTGTCATTTCAGTTTTGTAGCCCATTTCATGAGCCATCTTCGCAAGGTTTTCAGTAGCAATAAAATTGTCAACCTTAACTTCAAATTCTTCTGGACTTTCTTCAGAAATCAATTTCTTAGAAAGAATAACTGGTCTTGGACATGCAAGTCCCATAGCATCAATAGTTTTCATTATTTCACCTCTATAATATTTTTATCAGTAATAACTCCCACTCTCTTTAGGAAGACTCCCTTATCTCTAAATTCACGCATAACTTCTTGTGAATCAGCTGGATCAAGGGTAAACATAAGTCCTCCAGAAGTTTGAGGGTCGAAAAGAACTTCTTCATATCTGAAATCATCGAAATCGAATTTAACATCGTTCTTCAATGAATTTCTATTCCTTTGACCTCCCGCAGTAAATAGGAAGTCGCCAGCAGCCTTAAGTGCGCCGCTAATCATAGGCACTTGGTCCTTGTAGATAAGAGCTCCCTTGCCTTCAACCATTTCTTTTAAATGGCCCAAAAATCCAAAACCTGTCACATCAGTAACAGAAGTAGGATTGAATTTTCTTAAAATATCTGCCGCATATTTATTTAAAGTAACCATGGACTCCTTAGCTTCTTCGTAGCAAGATTTGTCCACTTCACCTTGAAGATATCCACCACAGATTAGAGAAACTCCAAGCTTCTTAGTGATGAAGATTTCGTCTCCAACCTTAGAGCCTGTGTTCTTCCAGATCTTGTCAGGATGAACGACACCGGTTACACTCATGCCGTACTTAATTCTCTTGTCGTGGATACTGTGACCACCGATTAGAGAACCTTCAGCCTCTTTAACCTTTCTAGCTCCTCCTTGTAGAATTTCTTGAAGAATAGAAGAATCTTCCTCTTCAGGAAAACATACGATGTTAAGAGCAGAGATAACTTCGCCGCCCATAGCATAGATGTCAGAAAGAGCATTGGCAGCTGCGATTTCGCCAAAAGTTGCAGGTTCTTCCACCATCGCAGGGAAAAAGTCTAAAGTATTTATGATGGCAATATCATCTGTAAGTTTTATGACAGCACCATCATCCTTGCCTTCGAAACCAACAATAATTTCCGGTCTCTTATATATATCTAAAGATTTTAAAATTTCGTCAAGGTTTTCAGCGCCGATCTTCGCGTTGCAACCTCCACATACTTCTAGTTTCAAAAAATCACATCCTTTTCTTTATTTTACCACAGAGAAAAATAAAAAGATTAAACTTTTAAAAAATTCTTAAATATTTTTTTAAAATTTTTTAACAGGAAGTATATTTGTAAATAATAGGAATATTTTGAGAAGTAAATGTTACTTAATTCTAAAAATTGAAATGTAGTTTTATATAATTATGACTGAAAAATCAAAAATTTCGATTGTAATTTGCATTTGTAAATTTGAAAAGAAATTTATATTATTGAAAATAATTTTCAAATTTATTTTCTTTGTGTTATAATTTATTTATAAGTGATAAAACTTATTAAAATTATTAAGAGGTGATAAAATGAATTTAATCGGATTTAAGGTTGAAGATTTTAAATCTCCAGTACTAGTAGGAAGCCACTTTGAAGAATTGACAGCCAAAGATTTAGAAGGCAAATGGTCAGTATTCTTCTTCTATCCAGGTGACTTCACATTCGTATGTCCAACAGAGTTAGAAGATCTTCAAAATAATTATAAGAATTTTAAAGCAGCAGGATGCGAAGTATACGCAGTGTCAACAGACTCTGAATTCGTACACAAAGCATGGAAAGATCATTCAGATAGAGTATCAAAAGTTGAATACCCAATGGTATCAGACAGAAACCTTGAACTTTCAAAAATGTTTGGAGTACTAATTCCAGAAGAAGGACAAGCACTAAGAGGAAGCTTCGTAATAAGCCCTGAAGGAGAAATCGTAGCATACGAAATCCATTCACCAGGAATCGGAAGATCTGCAAAAGAACTACTAAGAAAAGTAAAAGCATCACAATTCGTACACGATCACGGCGATCAAGTATGTCCAGCAAACTGGGAAGAAGGAGACGAAACCCTAAGCCCAGGAATCGATCTAGTAGGAAAACTTTAATAAAAAAATCATCGGTGTTTCGGCACCGATTTTTTATTTTTTGATGCTATATAGATAGCATGAGGTTTATATTTTTTATGCTATCCGGATAGCATTTATTAATTAATTTATTAATTAGTATTTTTTAAATAATTCATTTGCATAGACTAGGTCCTCGGAGGTTATACCCCTCGGCTACGCTCGGGGTGACTGCAGTTGGGAGGATACTCTCTGTAAAGGTTCCAAAGAAGCCGAATGAAATGAAGTCTGATTTGCAGAACTCGACTGCCTCTCAGGGTGACTGTAGTTGGGATTTTAATCTCCTGCATTTCCAAAGGAAGGCAGTCACCCTGAGCGGAGACGGCGGAGATCACGTAGCCGTCGCAGTCGAACGGGTATAGCCATGGTTAGGTTATGCATGGATGACTGGATCTATTAAGCCTTCGGCTGTGGAAGCAAAATGCTTCCGCTACGGATTCGAATAGTACTTTATGCTGTTACACGCCTTCGGCTGAGGGAAAAGAATTTAGTACATAAGTTAATGGAAGCTGGTAGCTTCCGCTACGAAGATAAATCATAATCTATGTTTTTATACGGCTGCGCCTAATTTTTATTTTCCATACACAAAATTAAAAGTTTCTCTACATATTTAACACCATTTAAATTCCAGTAAATATAATCTTTAAACTTTGATACAACCAACCTATACAACTTCTGTGATTTTCCATGAGGCGTTAAAAAATTTGGGTGTCTGAGCGTAGCGAGTTCCCAAATTTTAGCCGAAATGTGAAAATCACTTCCCTGATAATGCGAGGTGGGCAGAGGGAGCTCGAGGGGGATGGGAGGAAACTGCGAGTCTCGTGCGTAAAACCGTAGGTTTTATCGGCGAGACGTTAATTACGTTAAAGCCCTAGCCGAAATCTTTGATTTCGTAGCAGGTCTTATGCAAAGAGTTCCAAAGAAGCCGAGCATTGCGAAGGCTGATTTGCAGAACTCGACTGCCCCGCCCCCTCGTAAAAGAAAATTGGAAGGAGAAAGAATAGGGTTAGGTTACCCATAAGATATTTATTTATATTTATTTTTGATGCTATCCGGATAGCATGAGTTATAAAAATTATTAATTTCATTTGTGAGGACTAGGTTAAATACAGCTTATACCCGTTCGACTACAACGGCGTTGCCGTCTCCGCTCAGGGTGACTGTAGTTGGGAAGGTTATTGTAGCCTTCGGCTATGGAAGCAAAATGCTTCCGCAACAAAGATAAATCATAACTTATATTGTCATACGGCTGCGCCTGATTTTTATTTTTCTAAAATTTTGCAAATTAAAACGCATTTTACATAAATAAAAAGCTCAAAATGAGATTCCGTCTGGAAGAAACTCGTCAAAATTCAAGCCTAAGGAGACCGGCTATAAATCGCACTGTTTGAGCGAAGCGAGTTGCGATTTATAGGTCGACGTGGCTTAGAATTTTTGAGTTTCTGTAATCGGAATCGACTTTGAGCTTTTATTTTTGATGCTATCCGGATAGCATTTGATTTTATTTTTTTATGCTATCTGTATAGCATTTAAAAATAACAAAAACAAAAAGCAGTATTTCTACTGCTCTTTCAAAAACTTTTCTATATTCAAAAGCAATTTCCTATTGTCTTCTCTTCCTAAAATACAAAATCTAAAGTATTCTTCTCCAAGATTTTTAAAACTTGCGAGGTTTCTTACCACCTGCTTTTGTGGAATCAAATAGTCATAGAGTTCCGCTGCGGTTTTACCTCCTGTGAGTTTACACATTATGAAATTTCCTTTGGATTTATAAACTTTTAGTCCTTCTAAACCTTTTAGAAATTCCAATGCATACTCTCTTTCTTCTTCGACAAATTTATATACTTCCTCTTGATATTTATTATCAGAGAACATCTTCTCTCCAGCGATAGTTGCGACGATGTTTACTCCCCATATCAAACTATCCTTGAAGAAATATTCTTTGCATTTCTCGTCAGATGTGGTGGCGTATCCCAGTCTTATCCCCGGAGATGCGAAGAATTTGGACGTTGAACGAGCAACTAATACCTTGTCGTACTTCTTTGTAAGTTCTATTTGGGAATATACTTTCTTGTCCGCAAATTCCACATAGGTTTCGTCGACAAATACTTTGCACTTCGTCTGTTTTAAAATCTCTTCTACTTCTGAAACTGTAAGTATGGTTCCCGTTGGATTGTTTGGGTTTGCAAAGATAAATAGTTCCACATTATTTTCATTTATTTTATCTATCAAACTTTCTATTTTGATTTCAAAGTTATTTTCTTCTTCCAAATCGTAGTAGAAAATCTCTGAGCCTATCTTTCTAAGTTCATTTTCATATTCTGAGTAGCATGGACTTAAGAGTATCGCCCTCTTCGGATTTACATATCTTATATAGTTTGCAATTATTTCAGATGTTCCTGAGCCGATTAAGATATCTTCTTCGCAGGCACCGGTGTATTTTGCGATGGATGCTTTTAGACTTCTATATTCTGGGTCTGGATAGGTGGATAGGTCGTCAATCCTTCTTATTACTTCGTCTTTGGCAGATTTTGGCATGCCGAAGGGATTTATATTCGATGAAAAATCGACTATGTCCTCTTCTTTGAATCCATACTTCTTAGATATTTCAAATAAATTTACTCCATGAGAATCATGTTTCATATTATCATTCCTTTTATTTTGTAATATACTATTATTATAGTTAAAAAAAAGAAGTTAAACAATGGAGGCGCTATGAAAAATTTTTTAAACGATTATAATGACAAAGGTCATCCACAAGTATACGAATTTTTGGCAAAGCTAGATGAAGATAAGATGATCGGTTACGGTCAAGACGATTATTCCCTTTCTGTTCAAGAAAAGATCAAGAAAGAAATCGGTCGTGACGATGTGGTGGTTGAATTTCTTCCAGGAGGAACTATTGCAAATATCGTCGCTGCAACCCATACTCTTATGAGTTACGAAGCAATCGTCTGTGCAACTACCGGACATATTTCCATCCACGAAACCGGATCAATGGAAGCGACTGGTCACAAGGTTGTAACCATAGACACTCCAGACGGCAAGCTTACAGAAAATCTTCTTCGTGACAAGCTCGCCCTCTTCGGTGCGGAAAATGATGTAATTCCAAAGGTTGTATATATTTCTAACACCACAGAAGCTGGTACTGTTTACTCCATTGACGAAATCAAAGCTCTCTACGAAGTATGTCTTGAGTTTGGAACTTATCTATTTGTCGACGGAGCAAGACTTGCTGTTGCAATGGCAAGGGAAGGATTTACCCTTAAGGAACTTTCCGAAAGCTGCGACATCTTCACCATCGGCGGCACCAAAAACGGTGCAATGTTTGGCGAAGCTCTAGTAGTTGTAGAAGATGATCTAAAGGAAAGACTTAGAAACCATATGAAACAAAAGGGTTCCATCATGGCGAAGGGATTTATCCTATCAGCTCAATTCGACGCCCTATTTGAAAATGGTCTCTACTACGAACTCGGTAAAAATGCCTACGAAAAAGCGATGAAGCTAAAGGATGGACTTTTAAAATTGGGAGTGGTATTTGCATTTCCACCAGAATCCAACCAACTTTTCATAAGTTTAACCAAGGATCAAATAGAAAAAGTAGAAGAGTTTGCGTTAATCGGTCTTGAAAACTTAGGTACCGATGTCTACAACGTAAGACTTTGCACATCTTATAGAACCACCGACGAAGAAGTGGAAGGTTTCTTAGAAAAATTAAAGGAAATTCTATAATGAAATATTATGGAAAAGTGTTCAGGCCTCCTAGTGAGGCTCGTTCTTTAATTGTGCAAGCAACGGTTGGATGCAGCTACAATAAGTGTGACTTCTGCTCCATGTACAAGGACGATACCTTTCATCTTAGAGATTTGGAAGAGCTTAAGGTGGAAGTGAAAGAATACTTGGAAGAGAGACCATTTTACAAGAGAGTCTTCATCGCCGACGGAGATGCTCTATGCCTTTCAAACGATAAACTCATAGATCTCTGTGATTTTTTCGCAAAGAATATGGAAAATTTGGAGAGAATCACCGCCTATGCAACGGCGAAGGATATCTTAAGAAAATCCGATGTAGAGTTAAGAGAACTAAGGAAGCACGGCATCGAAATGGTCTATGTGGGATACGAAAGTGGCTCCGACGAAATCTTAAAAGATGTAAACAAGAACTCCACTGCAGAAGAATATATCTTGGCAACTAAGAAGGCAAAAGCCGCAGGGATAAAGGTATCTGCCACCATCATTGCAGGACTTGGCGGAATGGATAAGATGGAGTTAAACGCAGTTGAAACCGCAAAAGTTGTAACTGGAGCGAAGCCAGATTATATTTCCTACCTGACCTTGGACCTATTTCCAGACACACCCCTCTACGAAAGGTATAAATCCGGAGAATTTAAAAGACTAAGCCCACTGGATATTCTTCAAGAGATTAAAATATTTTTAAAACACGTGGATTCAGAAGGCACAGTCTTCAGATCAAACCACGCAAGTAACTATATCTCCCTCGCAGGAAATCTAAACGAAGATAAGAATCGAATGATCGAAGAGATCGATGAAGCACTGCGGGAAGAAAATTATAAGCCAGAATATTTAAGAGGATTTTAAAAGATAAATCGAAAAAACTCGGAACTTTCCGGGTTTTATTTTTCTAAAAATTTACAAATTCAAAAGCCATTCATTGTAAACAGTTGGTTTGTAGACGAGTTTACGTGAGATTTACAATTATTTTACATATTGCTAAATGTAATATTTTAAAATGAAAGTGGAATAAAATATTGGAGGTTAATATGGAAAGTCTAATAGAAGTAAATGGACTTGTTAAAAAATATAAGGAGTTAACTGCAGTAGATAATTTGGACTTAGAAGTGAAATCCGGAGAAATACTTGGCCTACTCGGTCCAAATGGAAGTGGCAAATCAACCACCATAAACTGCATCCTCTCACTATTAAAAAAGGACGCAGGCAGTGTGAAAATCTTCGGCAAGGAGATGTCTCCAGATGCCTATGATATCAAAAGAAGGATTGGAGTCGTATTTCAAGACGTGGCTGTCTATGACGAGCTAAGCGTCTATGAAAATATCGACTACTTCTGCGGTCTATACATAGAGGACAAGGAAGAAAGAAAAAAACTCGTCAGGAGGGCACTGGATCTAGTAAGTCTAAATGACTTTGTGAAGTTCAAACCGAAGAAGCTCTCTGGAGGTCTATTAAGAAGGCTAAACATCGCCTGTGGAATTGCCCACAGGCCAGAGATAATAATCTTAGATGAGCCAACCGTTGCGGTGGATCCTCAATCTCGAAACAATATACTTGAAGGGATAAAAAAATTAAACAAGGAAGGCTCCACCATCATCTACACATCACATTACATGGATGAGGTCGACTTTTTATGTAACGATATAGTCATAATTGATAAGGGCAAGGTCATCGCCAAAGGCACATCAGAAGAGTTAAAAAACAGTATAGAAATGAATGAAAAGATAAGCTTCACCTCTTCCAATCTAAGTGAAGAAGTAAAAGAGAAGGTTAAATCTCTAGAACATATTCTAAGCTTTGAACAGAGAGACGGCTCAGTTAAACTCACATTTTCCCATGGAGATGGATATCTTATGAAACTAATTAAACTTCTCGATGAAAATAATATCAAGTACAGCTCCCTTAACGTGGAAAAACCTAGCTTAAACGATGTGTTCTTGGAACTTACTGGCAAAGATTTGAGGGATTAGTATGTTTATTCATTCTTTAAAAAATACTTTTAAGGTGCTTATAAGGCAGAGACCCCTGCTATTTTGGTCACTGATCTTTCCTATCATCATGGGACTGTTTTTTAAACTTGCCTTTGGCAATATTACAGAAAATATGAAGTTTAAGACAGTGGATGTGGCAGTAAACACAAATCTAATGGAAGATGCAAACTTCAAAAGCTTTATGGATGAAATGGAAAAAGAAAAATACTTCAAGGTCAGAACCGCAAGCAGCGAAAATATCTTGGATGAAGATAAAGATGTAAAAGTCTATATCAAATCCACGGACAAAATCTATACAAAAAAATCTGGAATTTCAGAAACGATCGTTGAGACTATCATGAATGCATATTCTCAAAAATCTTCTATGATAAGTAAAGTGATGATGAAAAATCCAAGGACAGACATAAGTAAAATATTGGGAGTTGAAAACCATATAAAAGATGTGTCTAGGAAAAATATGGATCAAGTCAACACATTTTTCTACACCCTTCTAGGCATGACAACCATCTATGGCTATATGTGGGGGCTCTTCGTAAGTTTTCAGTACGAGGCAAACCTATCTACAAACGGCAAGAGAAACGCAGTCGCCCCTACCAAGAAGAGCGTCATGCTGTCCGCATCGATTCTGGTAAGTTGGATAATAAATTTTGCAATCACACTTATATTTGTAGCCTACTTAAAGTATGCCCTAGGAGTTGGGTTTGGAAACCGCTCTTTGGAAATCATAGAACTTGCAGCCCTCGGCTCACTTTGCGGAGTCTCATTCGGTATCTTAATCGGAGTTTCAAATAAGGCAAGCCTCGACACCAAAGTCGGAATGGGAATTGCAATCACCATGCTCATGTCATTCTTAGCAGGAATGATGATTTCAGATATGAAGATAATAATCGCTGAACATGCACCTATTGTAAATAAAATAAATCCAGTTGCAATTATAACAGATGCTGTCTACTCCCTATACTACTATGATTCCACTGCAAGGTTTGGTAATGACATGGTAAATCTCTTGGTGTTAACTGTAGTGTTTATGGGTGCATCACTGATATTTATGAGAGGCAAAGAATATGAAAGTCTTTAAAAATTATTTCAAAATAACCTGGGCGCATAAGACATCCATAATTTTATATACGATAATATTTATAGTTTTGATGAGCTTCTTTACCAAGACTACGAATGAATCCTCTTATAAATCTGTGGATGTAAACATATATTTGGAAGATAATGCAGACACACAGCTTTCTCGCGCACTCACTGCTTACCTGGATAAGAACACCACCATCGTGAAGATGAATAAAGACTTGGTAGAGGACAAACTCTTCTACAATTTTATAAGTGCTGCTATAGAAATTCCAAAAGACTTCGATTCCAATAGAGAAGTACTTTATAAATCAGCTCCAGACGATAGCTATGCTACAAATGTGGAAAATAAAATAAATATATATCTAAGCCAAGTTGGTGCATATGAAAAAGCAGGGTTCACAGAAGATGAAGCTATAAAAAATACCGATGACGACTTGGATAAAAAAGTAGAGGTCAATATAAAATCCGGCGGCGCAGGCGTTAAAAAGGACACAAGTCGCTACTATTTCAATTTTTTAAACTACGTGCTTCTTTCTCAAATCATACTTATAGTCTCAACCATAGTAAAAGTCTATAAAGCAAAACCTATCCTAATGAGAAATATTGTATCTCCACTTCCAAAAACTAGGATCAACCTTGAGATGATGTTTGGTCATATAGTGGTTGGACTTGCTGCATGGATTCTTTACATGGCACTCTTCGTCATTATGTATCGCTACGACTTCAGTAAAACTCACATAAACCTCATGATGCTAAACTCATTTGTCTTTACAATTTCAGTGGTGTCAATGGCGGTTATGATTGCAAGTGTAATTAAAGATTTCAATGCCATACAAGGTGTGATGAATGTGGTTGGTCTAGGATCATCCTTTCTATGTGGAGCATTTGTGCCACAAGAAATTTTAGGGAAGACTGCCCTCACCATAGGCAAAATATTCCCAAGCTACTACTTTATAAAAAATAATGAAATCCTTGCAGAAGATCCAAGCCTATCCACAATCATTCCAAATATGATGATAGTGCTAGGATTTGCAGCAGCGTTTATAATTGTGTCCGCATTTGCAAAACCAAAGGCAAATGACAATATAAATTAAAAATAACACCTTCATAAAAGAAAAAATTGATTATTAATATATTTATTATGCGTCCATTATAGCGGGCGCATTTTTTTATAGACTGACAAAATTTAAAAAAGCAATAAAAAAGACAAGAAATATTTTTTTTCTTGCCTTATTCTAACTTCTATCTATCCTTGGTAGGTGCATATCAAATGTGATTGCCATAAGTCTTACCATAAACACAACCATAAACGCAAGCATCTTCGCCAAGTTTAAGTTAACTACTCCTATTAAACTTATATAGACCATCGCCCCCAAGAAACTTGCAACCGCGTAGATTTGCTCTCTAAATATCGCAGGGATTTCGCTTGCGAACACATCTCTTAGTGCTCCTCCACCTACTCCTGTCAAAACTCCTACGAATAGAAGCAGGAATTTATATTCAAAGCCCATGTTTAATGCGGTGGTGATTCCAGTTACGGTAAATGCACCGAGTCCTAGCGCGTCAAATAGCATCATCACAAGAGTGATCCTTCTCATCCACTTGGATTCGATGATATCAAACCTTATATAAAAAATCATAAAGAGAAGTACTGAGGACACTATTGCATAGATTGCCATGCGGGAATCGCGAAACATGACTGGAGGAGTGTTGCCGAGGATCAAATCTCTTACGAGTCCTCCTCCCAGTGCAGTTACCACTCCTAGTGCCATTACTCCGAAGAGGTCCATGCCCCTTTTGATTCCAACCATGGCTCCTGAAAATGCAAATGAAATAGTCCCAAGTATTTCAAAGATCATATCCAGTACGTTGTAATCTAATTTCATTTTTTCTCTCTATTTATTTTTAAAAAAATCTTTTAAATCTAGTACTGTATCTACGATGTAGTCTGCACCATAGTGTTCAAGTTCGTCTCTCTTTCCATATCCGTAGAGAACTCCTACCGATTTAACACCTGCGCCTTTAGCTCCTACGATATCTGAGAATCTATCACCAACCATGTAGATCTCTTCGTCTTCATCGCAATCTATTTGAGATAGCGCATCTCTTATTATTAGTTCTTTGTTGTGCTCTCCAGCCACCGCTCCGGCGATGTATTTAAAATACTTTGAGTATCCTAGTCTATCTAAGATATCCCTCGCCCTTTCCTGTGGTTTTGATGTGGCGACCAAGAGTTTGTGGTCTTTTATTTCTTTAAACACATCTTCTATATTTTCGTATGCAACTAGTTCATACTGACCTTTTCTGTCGTAATACTTTCTAAAATCTTCTATTACCTCTATAATTTCTTCGTCATCATTAAACACAGCCTTTAAGCTGTCGCTAAGTGGCGGACCGATAAACTGATTGTAGTCCAAGGAGTCTGCGTCCTTTACTCCGTATTTTTTAAAAGTTTCCTTGAGACCGGAGCTAATTCCAAGGTACGAGTCTATAATCGTTCCGTCTAAATCAAATAATACTACCATTTTCCTCCTATAAATTCTTCGTGAAATTTTCTAATATATCGATATAAGTTTTAAACATCAGCTCTGCCATGGAGACTTGATAATCAAAGATAATCTTTGCCAAATTCTTTTCTTCCGTCTTTGGAAGCATAGGTCTTTCAACCTTTTGTGGAAGTTTAGATGTCATGCTTATTGCAATATCTGTCACTTCCTCTTCTGGAGGATGAACTTCTATTATAAGTTCTGCCATATTTTCCTGCGGTTTTATAATCTTCTTCTTCGAACGAGGCTTTCTCTCCTCTTCTTTTAAAACCAGGTAGGAATATTGTTTTGGCACCACAGCTCCAGTGACCTTGGTAAGACCTAGAGATTTTTCGTAAAAACCTTCTGCATTTATCTTTCTAAAGATATGTCCGCCGAGGCTTTTCTTAACTTCCATTGGCATAGAAATATTTTCTAAATTTTTAAAATCAAATAGAATATCAAATCCGCCGTCAAACTTAGCATCTTCTCTAGCTATTCCTATGGCAAGGCTACCTTCTGCAACAAGGTACAGAAGATCGCCTTTTTTAATTTTATTTAGTCCATTTAAAAAGTTCTTTATATATTTTGAATTTACAAACTCTTGTGAAACTATTTCACTATATTCTTTGAAATTTTTATAATCTCTACTTAATTTAAAATTAAATGCAATTTTTCTTTCTTTTAAATAGCGGTTAAAATCATCTCTATCCACAATAAGTCTATAAACATCCATTATTTTCTATGCTCCTTCAAAAGTCTGTCCTTGATATCCCATAGATCTTGTGAAAGGTCGACGATGTATTCGTGAGGATTTTCAAGTCTCTTCACTTCGTCCCAAAGGCTAGCTAGTTCTTTCTGAGCGTAGTCTTTTATTTCTTCCAAAGTTGGCATATCGTAAACAAGTTTTCCTTTTTCAAATACTTTTACCATTAGATTCTTGGCTACAAAATTTGTAAATTTCTTTCTCTTCCAAGTGTAGATTGGATGGAAGATTTCAAGTTCGTCAAGCTCATCTAGCTTTTCTGAATTTAAACAAACTACGTCAGCTTCAGCCTTCATAGTGCTCTTGTCGTAGATTCTATATAGGGATTTGAAACCTGGAGTGGTGATCTTCGCAACATTTTCAGAAATCTTAATAGTTGGCACGATCTCTCCATTTTCTTCATAGGCAACGAGTTTGTAAACTCCGCCGAATACCGGGCTTGATTTAGAAGTGATAAGTCTTTCTCCGACGCCAAATGAATCGAGTTTCGCCCCTTGGGTCAAGATAGATTCGATGGTCCATTCATCAAGAGAGTTAGATGCCATTATAATCGCATCTGAAAAACCAGCCTCATCAAGCATAACCCTAGCTTTTTTAGAGAGATATGCAATATCTCCAGAGTCGATTCTGATTCCCTTTGGTCTGATTCCCTTTGGTACAAGTTCTTCGTTCCAAACTCTAATAGCATTTGGAATACCTTCCTTCAAAGTGTCGTAGGTATCTACGAGTAGAAGACAATTGTTTGGATATACCTGTGCATAAGTTTTAAAAGCTTCGTATTCAGATCCGAAAAGTTGTACCCAGGAATGAGCCATAGTACCTAGAGCAGGCACTCCGTATAATTTTTCTGCAAGAGTGTTTGCGGTTCCAGCACAACCTCCAATATAGGAAGCCCTCGCACCGAGGTTTGCACCAGTGTAGCCTTGGGCACGTCTGGATCCAAATTCCACAACAGGTCTACCCTTAGCAGCAGTTACGATTCTGTTTGCCTTTGTAGCCACCATTGATTGGTGGTTTATGGTTAAAAGAATCATAGTTTCAAGCATTTGAGCCTGCATAATCGGACCTTTAACTATTATAATAGGTTCTTGAGGAAATACAACGGTACCTTCCCTAAGCGCCCAAACATCACATTCAAATTTAAAATTTCTCAAATATTCTAAAAAATCTTCGTGGAAGATTTTCTTTGTACGCAAGAAATCTATATCTTCATCAGAAAAATGAAGATTTTCTATATAGTCTATGACCTGTTCAAGACCTGCGATAATTGAGTAGGATGCATTGTCTGGCACAGTTCTGTAAAACATGTCAAAATATACAATTTTTTCTCCCATGCCCGCTTCGAAATATCCATTTGCCATAGCAAATTCGTAGAAGTCGCAAAGGAGGGTTAAGTTTTCTTCCTTTAAATTTCTCATAATTTCCCCCTATTAGTTAATATAATTATACTCCATAAGGCGCAGTATTTCTAATAAATATAGAAATTTACAAAAATACAACTGTTTCACAAAAATAAATTTAAACTTAACAAAAAGTTTTGCAATTTTTAATAATAGCTGAAATAATAGAAACGGAGGTATCTATGAAAAATATACTAATAACAGGAGGCTCACGAGGAATCGGAGCAGCCATTGCAAAGGCTCTTTCAATTAAAGATTACAGAGTCATAATAAATTACAATAAAAGTAAAGACGAAGCGCAAGAAGTTTTAAATTACATAAAGGAAAGAACCGTCGGCTACATGGTGAAGGCGGATATTTCAAAACCAGAAGAAGTAGACGCCATGTTTTCAGAAATAGAATGTATGGTAGGCCCTGTTGATATACTTATAAATAACGCAGGCATCGCCATGTATGGACTTTTCCAAGATGCGAGCGTAGAAGAGATAGAAAATCTATTTAAAATAAATGTTGGAGGACTTATAAATGTTACAAGAAGAGCCCTTCCAGGTATGATTTCAATGAAGTCAGGAAAAATTTTAAATTTAAGCTCCATCTGGGGCATAGTCGGCGCATCAAACGAAAGCCACTACGCAGCAACCAAGGCGGCAATCATCTCATACACCAAGAGTTTAGCAAACGAACTATCATATAGCGGGATAAGTGTAAACTGCATCGCTCCCGGTGCGATTTTAACACAAATGTGCCAAGATCTCGGCGCGTGTACATTGGAAGAAGTCCGCCATGAAATACCATTTGGAAGACTTGGAACAGTAGAAGAAGTGGCAAACCTAGTTAAATTTCTCGTAAGCGATGAAAATAGTTACATGACAGGACAGGTAATCTCCCAAAACGGCGGGATGATTGTGTATTAAGTTTGTATTATTGAATAATGTTTTTAAATCTCCATATACAAGTATGGGGATTTTTGTTTTTTGGTATAGAAAATAATTTTAGGACATAATAACTCTACATCTATAGCCATTCCAACTGCAGTCACCCTGAGCGAACGAAGTGAGTCGAACGGGTATAATCCTGGTGAAGTCTATTCTTGCACTTGGTCATCCTGAGAGGCAAACCTCACCAATATTCATATAATCATTCAGATTTATATAATTAGAGCCTTCGCCTATGGAAGCAAGATGCTTCCGCTACGGGATAAATATTAATAATGGTTTTCCTACGGCTTACGCCTAATTATATTTATCCTTTTTCAAAATTAAAAGCATATCTACAGATTTAACACCATTTAAATTCCAGTAAATATAATCTTTAAACTTTGCTACTACCAATCTATGCAACTTCTGTGATTTTCCATGAGGCGTTAAAAAATTTGGGTGTCTGAGCGTAGCGAGTTCCCAAATTTTAGCCGAAATGTGAAAATCACTTCCCTGATAATGCGAGGTGGGCAGAGGGAGCTCAAGGGAGATGGGAGGAAACTGCGAGTCTCGTCCGTAAAACCGGAGGTTTTATCGGCGAGACGTTAATTTCCTCCCGCTCCCTCGTAAAAGAAAAGTTGAAGAAGAAAGAATAGGTTTAGGCTATGTATTGGATATTTATTTAAATTTATTATAATTTTTGAAATTATTTTATTTGCAAATACTTAACCCTCGGAGGTTATACCCATTCGACTCACTTCGTTCGCTCAGGGTGACTGTAGTTGGGAAGTTAGTCTCGTGAATAGTCCCAAAGGAAGACAGTCACCCTGAGCGGAGACGGTGGAGTTTTAACGGAACCGTCGTAGTCGAATGGGTATAGCCATTGTGGGGTTATGTATCGATGACTGTAGTTTGGAATTTTTATAAAAAATTAATTGCATAGAATAGGTTAAATATAGGTCAGATCCTTCGAAGCCCTAGCCGAAATCTTCGATAAAAAAATCAGATGCCTAAACATCTGATTATATTTTTATATTTTTTCTATTATTATATCGCTTCCATCTTTAAATTCTATTCTCCAGGATGGGATGGCTCTTCCTCTTAGTGCTTTTGTGATATCATCTAGATATCCCTGTTCTTCTGGGTCGAAGTAGTAGCACGGCTCTATCTTAACTATGGTTTTTTTATTTAAATTCTGTTTGTCCAGTAGTGTTAGTAGAGCTTTTGATGCTGAGCCTGTGCTTAGTTTCTTGCCAGATTGTTCCAGCACGTTTAGCCATAGTCTATCCATCTTCTGGATTCCATTTCTGTTTAGGGTAAAGTTGGTGTAGGATGTTTCCAAAAGCTTTTGGTCATAGGATTTTCTGTACTCTATGTCGTAGGTTCCGTCGTCGTTTTTTTCGGATCTTACGAGGATTAGGTCGTCGCTTTTAAATTCATGCTTCAATAGAAAATCCTTGGTTGCATCTATGGCATTCTCTATGTTTTGTACATTGTATCCATTCGGTTTTTGATCTTCGTAGATGATCCTTCTTCTGTTTATAAGGATTAGGGTCTTGTCCCTTCCCCTTATGATTCCATTTTCTCCTTGTGGATCTTCAACTTCTGCTGTTCCGCCAAAGAAAACTTTGTTTAAATCTTCGATTTCGCTGGTTTCAAATTCAACGCTCAATGTATTCATGTTGTAGTTTTGTTTTGGTACTTTCGCTTCTACTTCTATGTTTTTCTTTTTTAGAAGCTCCACAGTCTTTTCGATAAATGGCTTCTGGTTCGTCTCATCCATGTAGGCCACCTCTTTTTTATAGATAAATCCAAAGAGAATGATGTTTGTGATTATAAGAGATATTATGATGATTTTTTTTGCTAATTTTAAATCCATCAGATCACTCCTTTTACCACATTTTTATCCAGGTCGATGTAGTAATTCTTGTCATTGTAGTAGATTTTCATGCCTAGGATGAGTTCTTCTTCGTCTTCATCATCCATATAGACTAGACTTACTCCCTTTATATTTTCCACCACCTGTTGCACTGTTTCTGCTTCAAACTTATCTAAATTTTCTCCAATTATATATTCGAAATGTCTTAGACGATGTGGATATTTTACTAAATCTTCGTCAGAGTCTGCTCTTCTGTATCTTTCCTTGTAGCTTCTCACCATATTCTCTTCGTTTTCGATTTCGATGTATGGATTGCTATCTTTAAGCGGCACTACCTGGATGCCATCTTCTCTCTTTTCAAATAGTATCTTGGTCTTATTTTTTTCATCGTACATGGTTCTTAGATAATGACCTTCTGTACGACCGGTCTTGTCAACTATGAAGTTTAAACTGTTTATAAGCTTTTGAGATTTTTCTATTTCTTCTTGTTTTCTTGAGTTTAAGTCTTCGAATCCAAGGTGACCATCGTTTAATATTTTAAAGATTAGCGATTCATAGACGTAGATATCTTTTTCTTCGTCTCTGATTTCTTTTATAAAGTCTATATCTTTTGAGATAAATCTCTGCGCTAGCATTATTCTATCCTGTGCTGACAGATCTAGAACTCTGTTTGTGTATTTAAATTTTCTTGCATAGATGTAGTCTCCAACCGGTATAAATATATTTTTCGGCACATGGTATAGTTCGTAGATGGTCTTCGCTTCTATTAGATCCTTCGTTTCTTTTGATTTAAGAATATTTGAAACTACTACCTCTGATGGATTTTTGAGTTTAAAATGTTTCTCTCCTCCTGAGAGGACGATTGCTCTATCGGAAAGATATATTTCATTTACCTTTATATTTAGTCCTTCCGTCTTTTCTGAAAGTCCCATTGCTTTTACAAAGTCTTGGTCCTCAATGTAGACTGCCATGGTTAGAACTATGGAGTCTTCTTCTTGTAATTTTAAATATTCTTCGGCGCCTATCTCTTCGTAGTTTTCAAGTGTTGTAGTCGTGAATATTTTTGAAATATCAGGCAGAAGTTTCTTAAATATATCGTCTGTTTTGTATTCGAGGTAGTGTTTCTTGTCCTTGTTATATACTACAACTCTTGGACTTAGCACCTTGCGAACGAGATCTTCTGATTTAAATTCTTCTTTTACTTGAACCTTTTCTGATTTGTCGTCATATTCACTCCAAAGGTAGTAGGTCTGAAAGATTGCAGCTGCCGCAAGAACCACTATGAGTAAATTTCCTAAGAATCTTTTCATGCTACACCTGGGAATCTAAGTGTCATCTTGGTTCCCACTCCTATTTCTGATTCGATGCTGATTCTACCACCCATGGATTCCAATATTTCTTTTGCAATGGATAGACCTAGTCCTGTGCCACCCATTTCACGAGATCTCGATTTTTCAACTCTGTAGAATCTTTCAAAAATCTTGTTTAAATCTTCCCTTTGGATACCAATTCCATTGTCTTCAACGATTATTTCGACGCTTGCTCCTTCTGATTTAGCGGTGACTTTAATCTCGCCGCCCTTTCTTGTGTATTTAAGAGCGTTTGAAAATATATTTCTAAATACTTGATCCGCCCCATGTCTATCCACATACATGGAATTTATATCCATAGGTACGTCCAAGGTGACCTTGTGATGCTTTTCTTTTATGAGCATGTCTAGAGAATTTATATTTGTAGACAAAAAGTCGTAGGTGTCCACCGCTTCATAGTTCCACTTGGTTTCTTTGTAATCCATGTTTGATAGTTGTAAGAGATCTGTAACAAGCCTTGCCATCCTATTGTTTTCTCTGTCGATTACTCGAAGGAAATTACGAATAGAATCCAAGTCCATATCCACATCCAGCATGGTTTCTGTGTAAGATCCGATGGTTGTGATTGGAGTTTTAAGCTCGTGGCTGACATTTGCTACAAATTCTCTTCTCATGACATCGAGCCTGTGTTCTTCGTTGATATCTTGAAGCACAACGATTACTCCCAACACCCTGCCTTCGCTTTTGTATGGGGCATACTTAACTTTGTAAAAGACGTCCTTGATCTGCGCATTTACCTCCCCAGATAGTGTGCTCACATCTTTAAAGTCTATGTCCTTTATATTTACCATGGAAAAATCTACCACCGATCCAACGTGATTTTTGGAAAGGGAAAGAATCTTCCTAGCTATTGGATTTGCATGGACGAGCCTTCTATTTCTGTCGATTGCTACCACGCCTTCTGCCATATAGTCAAATATTGTGTTAAGTTTACTTCTTTCAAGTTCCAATCTGTCGAATGTATTTCCCAAATCCCTATTAAGTCCGTTAAACATTTTGGAAAGTTTGCCAATTTCGTCGTTTCCCTTTACTTCTATCTCTTGGTCGAAGTTTCCTTCACTCATCTTCTTCGCAGATGCGGTCAGTTCTTTAATCGGATTGGTTACAGAACTTGCCATGAAGTATGCCATTACAGATGTAATTGCAAGGGCAACAGCCACCGCAGAGATAAAGATGGATCTTGCGTATCCAAGGACTGAATAGACTGAAGATAGGTTCGCCACCATGTAAAGAGATCCTAGCACTTCGGAATTTTTCCCGATTATAGGAGTTGCATAGTGTAATGTGTTGGATGAACGATTCACGTCTTCTACTAATAGATCCTTCTTCTCACCTTGGAACGATCCAAGAAGTAGAGATGGATCTAAAAGCGGATAGTTAAGTGCGTTCACACGGTCTAGCTCCTTTGTATCCACCGCCGATGATGTGGCGATGATCTTTGGCGAATCTCCTCCTGTCACTACAAAGGCGCTTACATAGGATGGAAATGACCACACATCCATCAGTTTGTCTATTTCTTTTTTATCTATCGTATCTTTTGAAAATATATCTGACCCTGCCCCGATGAATGAATCGCTGGATTTTATCATCTCGTCCTTTATATTGTCAATCTGTTCAAATTCCAACCTGTTTAATATAAATGTACCGACTATTGAAAGTACGATTAAAACTAGGACGAAGTAGAGTCCAATCAATCGAAATTTTATACTTTTAAACATTATCCACCAAAATAATATCCGACACCACGGACGGTTACTATGTAGCGATAGTCTTTGTCCTTGTCTTCGATCTTTTCACGAAGCCTTCTCACAGTCACGTCTACGGTACGAATGTCTCCGAAATATTCATATCCCCACACAGATGATAGAAGTTCTTCCCTTGAAAAAACTTTGCCTTCATTCTGTGCCAAGAATTTTAAAAGTTCAAACTCACGAAGGGTAAGTTCTATGGTCTTTCCACGCTTCTTCACCATGTAGCGTTTTAAATCTATTTCAAGGTCGCCCCTCTCCATAGTTTCTTCTACTTCCACAGATTTCACTTCAACTTCTCTTCTTCTTAAGTTTGCCTTGACCCTTGCGATAAGCTCTCTCATAGAGAAAGGTTTCACTACATAGTCGTCCGCTCCCAGTTCAAGACCTAGGACTCTATCCACTTCGTCATCTTTTGCGGTGAGCATGATGACAGGAATGTAGGAGAATTTTCTAAGCTCTCTTAGAGTTTCAAATCCATCTAGTTTAGGCATCATCACATCTAGTATTAAAAGGTCGTATTCATTATCTTTTAATATTTCTAGACATTCTTCTCCGTTTGAGCAGGTGTCTGCCTCGTATCCTTCTCTTTTTAAATTAAATTTTATGATGTCCGCTATTGCAGTTTCATCGTCGCATACTAATACTCTGTTCACGAAATCACTCCCATCTCAAATCTTTTCCATAGAACTTAATCGGTACAAATTTTTCAAAGACTCTTGAAAATACTCTGTCCGAATATGTCGCTGCCAACTCTTCTGGATCTAGGTTCGTTGAAAATAGACATTTCTTACCTGATAAAAGTCTCAAATTTATAATGTTAAACAGTTCTGCCGCCACAAGTTTGCTGCTAAATTCGCTTCCCAAATCATCTATGATAAGTAGGTCGCAGCTAAGTAGGGCTTTGAATTTGTTTTCGTCGAAGTTTATATCCCTTCTAAATCTTCTCTCTTCCAAAAAGTCAAAGAGTTCCCAAGAGGTTTGGTACACCACACTGTGTCCCGAATCTAAAATCTCTCTTGCGATGCAGTTAAGTAGGAATGTCTTCCCCTGTCCCGTCGCTCCGTAGAATAATAAATTCGAAAAATTTCTGTCCTCAAAATTTTTTATAAATCCCCAACATAGATCTAAAATTAGGTTCATATTCTGTCTCGGACTTGGAAGTCCTTCCAAGTACACTTCGTCGGAGAATTTTTCTATATTAAATGTTTCAAAATTTTCTTTTTCCAAACTATATTTTAGGTTTGAGCTTTCGTAGAGGCTTGAGATTATCTTTTTCTCAAAGCAGCTACATCTTCTACCATCTGGCAAAACTCCAGTGTCCTTGCAAGCCTTGCAACTATAGATTGGGTCTAAAAAATCCGTCGGAATATTGTGTGCAGCGAGAAGTTCTCTCTTAAAATCAGAAAGTTCTTCGATTCTCTTTTTGTAACTTTCCACTTCCTGTCCTTCTATGGACATAAGCGCCGCCTTTATCCCCAATGACTTTATTTCCGAGTCCACATCTTTAATCTGCGGTATACTCTCGTAGAGAAACTTCTTTCTATTTTCCAGTTCCTTCTCGTTTTCTTCCCTGAGATCTTCGAAGTATTCTCCTATCTTTCTATACACGTCCATATTATCACCTGTTTATCTTCTTCATCGCATCCATCATCTTCTGTCTCGCAATCTTTTCCAGTTCTTCTTTAGAATATTTAGAAGTTTGATGGTTGGTGCTGGTGAAGTTCTTCTTTATATTTACCTTTGGAGGTCTCTTTTCGCTTCTTACCTCTTCAACGGTCTTAAATCCTTTTTTACGCCAATTATCTATGACTCCATTTACATAGGCAACGGAAGGAGATTTTACATTTACCACCTTCGACGTTGCTTCCATAATCATTTCATCGCTGAAGTCGTCATACCAAGAGTTGATCATTTTAAAATCATACTTGTTGAATTCCTTTTTAGAAAGTCCGATTGCTTTCATAATCTTATTGTATCTAAAGTATTTTTCTTCGTGGGTTCTATTGTATTCGTCCAGATCTTCCAAGGTCCTTATATTTTTATCTGCCCAGTTAAGCACGATCTTCTCAACATATTTAATCGCATAGACGCCACGAATTTCCGATGCAAAGTAGAATGCTTCTTCAATCATAAATAGTGGCATATTGTAGATGGAAGTCCAGTTGTAAATATTCATCTTTTCCGAAGACGAAATAGATTTTCTAAGGTAGAACTCTATATTTGCAAAGAATTCTGCCACCCTAGAATTATCAAGTAGGTCGCTGACATCATTTTGCACTGGCACCACATTCCATATATTGTCTATATATAGCTCTTTTAAATTTACATAGCTGTAGATATTTTCTTCCCCTTCGTTTTCAACTTCTACGATTTGAAGGTCGCTCCAATATTTATAGGCCCTCTTGATGTCCGATTCCGTCATGCCTAAGATGTCCGCCAAGTTTTTCTCGCTGATGGAGTCGCCTTTGTTTTCTTGAAGAAGTTTTAAGCCCATTAGGTACACTTTTACAAATGCACCGTCAGCGGAAGGCATAAAATCATTTATAAATATATTTTCGATTATCGTGTAACCGAGGTCTTTTTCTGTTTTTTTATATTTAATCATAGCACCACTTTTTTCATTAAATAGTATCTGTGGAAACTCATTCCCAGTATATTTATTTTATCTTTTTTTTCGACAAATTGTAGTATTCCTCTCGGCAAAAATGTATACCAGGTGAGGATCCTTTTAAATCCCAAACTTTTGTAGAGGTTTAAGGCGCGAATATTGTCCGTATGTACTCTTAGATAAAAATTCTTTATCCCAAGTTTTCTATAGTAATCGATCATGGTCTCCATTGCATCTCTGCCATAACCCATACCTGTGTAGTCCGCTCCAATTGAAATCCCAAATGTTGCAGATTTGAAACGAGTGTTCACATTTTTAAGGGAGATAAATCCAATTCTATCCCGCCCCACATTTATCGTGTAGTAGTAGGTGTGCCTTAGAGAAATCTTCTCCTTGTACCAACGCTCTACATCTCTTCTCGTCATCTGTTTGAAATTGTAGTAGCGAAGCCTTTTATCTTCGTGTTCCTTATGATTTCTAAAACTCATTGCATCGTCAAGAGTAATAGCACTCATGTATACATTCTTTCCTTTAATCATACTACCCCCTTATATTATAACAGAAAAATCATTGTAACTTTTACAGAAGAGTAATTCATTGTATAATAAAATAGAGGTGTATAATGGATTTTTTAAAAACTAAATTTGAAGGTCGCCAGGTTGCAAGGATGTTTCTCGACGGAATAATCGTAGGAATCTTCGCAGGGCTTATTTCAGTTCTATATAGATTTATCCTTGCGTCTTTAGAAAAATATAGATATATTTTCTTCGACGGTTCAACCAGGGCGATTCTTGCAATCTTAATCGTATTTCCAATATTTGCAATTATAATTACAAAACTTTTGAAATGGGCACCCCTTAGCGGCGGTTCCGGAATCCCACAGATAAGAGGAGAAGTCATCGGTCGTTTCGACATGGATGAAAATAAAACCATAGTCTCAAAACTAGTGGGAGGATCCCTGGGAGCATTTGCAGGACTGAGCCTCGGAAGAGAAGGCCCAAGCATCCAGCTCGGCGGTTCCATTGGAAAAGTCATGGGCAAGATTCTAAAAAGAGACGAAGTTGAGATGAGCTTCATGGTTACAGCAGGAGCATCAGCAGGACTTGCAGCAGCGTTTAACGCGCCAATCTCCGGCACACTTTTTGCATTGGAAGAAGTGCACAAATCTTTTTCAAGATTTATCCTCGTGCCATGTATCATCGCATCAGTAATAGCAAACTATGTTTCCTACACAATTATGGGATTTGAACCATCCCTATCATTTAGATTTGTACACTACCTTCCACTTAATAAAATATATATCGGAATCATCATCGGAATATTTTCTGGAATCGTAGGAGTAATATTTAATAAAGGACTAGTTGGCTCACAAAAATTATATAAGAAACTTGATTCACTATTTGTAAGAATCTTAATCGCACTGGGAATCTCTGCAATCTTGGGCTACACAATAAAGGAAGTCCTAGGCGGAGGTCATGGAGTGTTGGAAGAAATCGCAAAATCAAGACTACCACTTATGTTTTTGGTACAGATATTGGTATTTAAACTAATATTCACATGGACCAGCTACGGCTCCGGCGCCCAAGGCGGAATATTTTTACCAGTCTTAGTCATAGGTGGAGTAACAGGAGCAATCGTCTACTATATTTTTAAAGGACAAGTGCCGGAAGAATTCTATGTTAACTTTGTAATCCTCGGTATGTGCGGAGTGCTCACATCAGTAGTAAGAGCGCCAATAATGAGTATACTACTAGTAAGCGAAATGACTGGATCCTTTGCCCACTTGATATTTTTAACCACAGCGGCGATGGTATCATTCCTCGTAGCAGAGCTAATGGAAAATCCTCCAATCTACGAATCCCTATACGAAGGAATCGTAAAGTCACAAGGAGATGAAATAACAGAAGATAACAGTAACTACAAAATGTATGAGTACAATGTAGAAGAAAACGGAAAATTAAAAGACAAACTCATAAAAGATATCTCCTTCCCAGTTAATCTAATGATTGTAGAAATTGATAGAGGAACAGAAAAAATCGTACCTAAGGGCGATACAAAACTCATGTCTGGAGATAAACTCCTAGTCATCGCACCAAAAGGCGACTTTTACAAAGTGGACGAATACTTCAAAGATTGACTTTGTAAATCTTTACCTATAAGATTAGACTGTAAAAAGGATTTGTAAAAAATCCTGTTAATAAAAATAATCGGAGGGAAAATGGATAAATGTATTTATTGCGGCAGCGAATATGCCTACCACGACGGAATGACATACAACTGCCCAGAATGCGGAAAAGAATGGACAGAACACACAATCGAATCGATGAAACTATACGATTCAGCAGGAAATGAAATACAAGAAGGCGACGACGTAATCACCATCAGAGATCTAAAACTTGGAAAAGACATATTAAAAAGAGGTATTAGATATCCTGATTAACTATAGAAATAATATTTATTTAGAAAGGAGGAAATAAAGTGAGTCAAGAAAATAATATAAATCAATCTTGCTGAGTTTCAATACAAAAAACCATTGGTACAATGGAAGAAATAAAAAATTGCCCCAAATGTCACGAAATAGGAGAAAAGGTTAAGAATATAACTGTAAAGCATATGGTATCAGAAAACCTTATGGGAAAGGTTGTAGATGAAGAAACTTACTATTTATGTATGAATGAAGATTGTGATGTCGTGTATTATAACTTAAACAATGAAAGAGTTTTTTATAAGGAAGATGTAAAAGTTCCTATATGGTTTAAAAAGGATGCAAATCCCAAATATATATGCTATTGCAACCAAGTTACAGAGCAACAAATTATAAACGCTGTTTTAGATGATGGTGCAAAGAATATTAAAGATATTATTAGACTTACAGGGGCAATGAAAAATGGAAAGTGCGAAATTAACAATCCTTTGGGAAAATGCTGTAGTCCTTTTATTCAAGAAACCATCAATAAGGCATTAAAAAGCAAATAATAGTTTGCGACACATAATTTATAAAGTACGTCACAACAGTAATAAAATTAAAAATAATAAAAAACTATAGAATTAAAATTTTAACGGTTCAGATGCAAAAGTCTGGGCCGCTTTTTTGTTTTCCCCGGAAAGGAGGTCACCTATATGGTAAATGATGAAGTTAATAATAAGACTATAAATATTGATATAAAAGTGGCTCAGTATTCAGCAAAGGATATTTTAAAAGCTATGAAAAAGATTATAGAAGATGCCGATTAAATAACAGAAGATAACAGTAACTACAAAATGTATGAGTACAATGTAGAAGAAAACGGAAAATTAAAAGACAAACTCATAAAAGATATCTCCTTCCCAGTTAATCTAATGATTGTAGAAATTGATAGAGAAACAGAAAAAATCGTACCTAAGGGTGATACAAAACTCATGTCTGGAGATAAACTCCTAGTCATCGCACCGAAAGGCGACTTTTACAAAGTGGACGAATACTTCAAAGATTGACTTTGTAAATCTTTACCTATAAGATTAGACTGTAAAAAGGATTTGTAGAAAATCCTGTTAAGAAAAATAATCGGAGGGGAAAATGGATAAATGTATTTATTGCGGCAGCGAATATGCCTACCACGACGGAATGACATACAACTGCCCAGAATGCGGAAAAGAATGGACAGAACACACAATCGAATCGATGAAACTATACGATTCAGCAGGAAATGAAATACAAGAAGGCGACGATATAATCACAATAAGAGATCTAAAACTTGGAAAAGGCACATTAAAAAGAGGAAGTCGCGCAAAGAGAATAAAAATACTAGATGAACTCCACGACGGTCACGATATCCTAGGAAGAATCGACGGCGTAGGAGAAGTATATTTAAAGTCATCGGTAGTAAAAGTATTAAAATAATAGATTATGCCTATTATTTTTTTATTTTTTCAACTACATCCACCCAGTCATCCCGAGCGAAGTCGAGAGATCTCGAATATGGTGAGGTCAGTTGAAAGGAATGGTTGAATGTAGTCTATACTCCTTCGACTCCGGCGGTTCCATTTTGTTCCACCGATTTGGAGCAGTTCCAAGTGGGACAAGTAAAAAAACAAAGACTATCTCAATAAATACTAACGCAAGCACAAGTATAAAATAGGTTAAAGTGAATTATCAGCCTATTTGTGATATAATATACATTAATAAATTAAACAGATAAGGGGTAATAATATGGCAATTTTTTATAAACCATTATGCCACTTATTAGTAGAAAGAGAAATGAACAAGGAAGACTAAAAAAGTTCTGCACACGTAACAAGTAACATAGTTTCAAGAATGAGCAAAAACTCTTATGTGAACTTAGAGTCATTAGAAAAGAGAAAAGGTTAACTCAACAAGAATTAGCCTATGAGTTAAGTGTAACAAGACAATATATTAGTCTTTTGGAACGTGGAGAGGCTCAAGCCACAATTTCAATAGCAATGGAAATTGCAAACAAACTAAATACATGTGTTTATACACTATTTGGCTTTGATAGGTTTGAGTGTGAGCAGTGCCATGAAGGCGTAGGAGGAAATTAAATGAAGAATATAAAAAAATTTTCAATAGTACTTTTGCTTTTTACATTAGTTTTTAGTCTGAATGTAGTAATGGCTGCGAAAAAAAACAACGATGTAAAATGTTTTTCAAGCAAAAATTTTTTAGTTGAATCTAGGGATACGAAAGGATCTACGCATTTTCAAATCCGCTTGTTAAAAGGAAGTGTAGCTATTTTTGCTAGAGAAAAATGGAAAAAAGGTGATACCGTAGTCATTAAGTTAAAGTCTTTAAAAAGAAATGATTTAGAAGTAGGTATTTTGCCTGCCGAAGACATTAACGCTGGCTGGGGCTATAATGCTTATGGTGCTCCTATAAAAAGGGTAGAAAACCCAGAAGATGATGTAAAATTTACTATTCCAAATGATGGAGAATATGGAATTTACGTTAAAGATATGAAATCAAATGCTATTTCTTTTCTAGAATTATTTAAGGGAAAAGAAATAGTATCTACAAAGTCGGAAGGGAAAAAATCAGAAAAAGATCATGGTCATAAATTAAATAAACATAATTGTATTGAATTTGAGTTAGAAGTAAATAAGAAATTTATAAATCCTTTAACTGAAACAGAAGGCTTGGAGTAAAATTATTCATGATGTTTATAATAATATCTGTAATAATAGGAATTGTAATAAATCTTATTTTTCCATATTATGTAAATGGTGGTTTGATGCATACAGGAGTTGGAACTTGTATTACTATTGGGCTAATAGCCATTAAAATTTTAAACGAGATTAAAGAAATAAAAGAAAAGTTAGATAAGTGATACTCAAATTTAAGTTTGATTTTAAGCATCTAGAGAATCTAGGTGCTTTTTTCATGTCTATTTTTAGGAGGTAAAATATTGGCAAATAGAATAAAAGGGATATTTGTTGAGATTGGTTGGTACTACCAAATTACAGACGGTTCTAAGACATCCAGAGGCAAGTGTCAGAATACCAGCCACAGTTTTACAAATTTTCTATATTGTATATGTATTAGTAATGATTCTATACCTTTTAAGATATTTAAAAAGAAAGATAAAATAATGCTGCAAATGTAGCATTTTTTTGTTTTCATTTCCTAGACTAGGTTAAATATGGGTTATACCCGTTGTTAAGATGGTATTCTTTATAAAATTCCAAAGGAATGCAGTCACCCTGAGCGTAAGCGACGAAGGAGCTGGAGTCGAATGGGTATAATCTACGAATGTAAAGCCTTTACAAATGAAATAATTTCAAAAAATATAATGGATAAGAATAAATATCTTATGGATGACCTAACCATATTCTTTCTTCTTCAAATCTTTTTTTACGAGGGAGAGGGAGGGAATTAACGTCTCTCGAAAAAACCTACGGTTTTCTCTTCGAGACTCGCAGTTTCCTCCATTCTCCCTCGAGCTCCCTCTACCCACCTCGCATTGGGCTTTTTGTTGAAGTGATTTTTTTATTCGGCTAAAATTTTCCAAACTCGCTACGCTCAAACAGTGGAAAATTTCTTAACGCCGAAAGCAAAAATCACATGCAGTGGCACTGACTATATAAGAATATGGATTACAAGTAAGGATTCTACGGAATAAATATGATTAATGCTTTTCCCACGGCTAACGCCTGAGGGAAAATAATTTAGTATCAATGCTATGGAAAAAGCCTTCTTCCGCTACGGGATACACAGTTGGAAAAGCTGTAGCACATTATTTAAATTAATAAAAAATAAAATGGGATAAATTATGGACAAAAATTTTTTAGTTCTAAATGAACAAGAATTAATGCTAGTTGATGGTGGATCATTTTTGATAGGATGTGCAGTTGTCGGTTGTATTGCACTTTTTGGTCTAGGATTATATAATGGATATAAAGATCCTAAGGATCAAAAAATAAACCGTTATAGATTGGAGGCGACTTTTCTATGAAATTTTTAAGAAAATCAATGGATTCTTATCCTACATATTATAAAATAGTAGGTATTCTTATACTTATGTTTCTTTTATATAAGTTTGGGTATTTATTTGGCAAGTTTGCTGCAAATATCAATTTGTAAAATGTGTGCTGATTATTTTTAAAGCTCAGCATATTTGTAAAGGAGAATAATTGAAAACAGAAATACTTAGAGTTTTTAAAATTGTATTGCTATTTATTTCATTATTTGTGATTAATATTATATTCTTTAAAATTATTTCACTTTTAGGGTTTAGTATTATTATGACAGATTTAAGTTTTTTGGTGCCTCCGTTATTTGCAACAATTGTATTGTTATTAATTAATAAATATAAAAAAACTAAGTAATTATTTGATAGGTTGTAAAATTAAATGTGACAATAGAATAAAATAGAAAACTCTGAATAATAGGTTATGCCTATTATTTTTTTATTTGCAATTTTTAAAAAATTTACGCCTTCGGCTGTGGAAGCAAGATGCTTCCGCTACAAAAATATATCATTACTTAGACTTATGTAAAAATAAATTTAGAAACTTCCTTCGAACTATACCATAGAATCCTTAATCACAATCCTTCGACAGATACAAACTGTGCCACTACAAGTGATTTTTGCTTTCGGCGTTAAGAAATTTTCCACTGTTTGAGCGTAGCGAGTTTGGAAAATTTTAGCCGAATAAAAAAATCACTACCAAAACCTCCCAATGCGAGGTGGGTAGAGGGAGCTCGATCGGCAGTCGAGTTCTACAAATCAGCCTTCATTTCATTCGGCTTCTTTGGAACTCTTTGCATAAGACCTGCAACGAAATCGGAGATTTCGGCTAGGGCTTTAACAAGGGAGGAAACTGCGAGTCTCGTTCGCAAAACCGTAGGTTTTTCGGTGCCTCCCGCTCCCTCGTAAAAAAAGATTTGAAGAAGAAAGAATAGGGTTAGGTTATCCATAAGATATTTATTTAAAATTATTTTACATTTTTGTTTTAGATGGGTTAAATATGGGTCAGATCCTTCGACTTCAAAGGCTACCGCCTTTTCCGCTCAGGATGACAAGTTGTTTAGACTATCGCTATATTGGTTTTAATTATTTGCAAGTTTTAAATAATTTACGCCTTTGGATATGGAAGCTGGTAGCTTCCGCTACAAAGTTTACTTTAAAGGAAGGGTTGTTTTACGGCTAACGCCTGAGGAAAGAGAATTTAGTATCGAGGTTGATGGAAGCAGATTGCTTCCGCCACAATATATCAAAAAAATAAATCTCCTCCCGAAGGAGGAGTTTAATAATAAGGTTAGCAAAATCTTCCACGGTTGGGGTCAATTTTACTTTCTGTATCAAAGAATGTGTCTATCTTTATATTATTTTCATCTGCTATTTTTTGTATCTTTTCTCTATCTTCTTCATTTTCATAAAGAATTGCTATTCCACAGCAGTGATCTACTTCTCTTGGCGTTGGAGCCATTGTTGATTCTATTCCGTCTAGCTTTTGATAGAGTTCATAGGCTACCTTTGAGTTTGGGACTAGGACATAGTGTAATATTTTCATCCTTTGTCCTCCTTTTTATCCAAGTATTTCTATGAATGCACCTATTCTTGTCTTTAGTTGTTCTGCGTCTTCGTCTGTGTAGTCGGTTTCTATTCCTATTACTGGAATGTTGTCTTCTCTTAGAGATTTTTCTACTTTTAATCCTTCTACATCGTATAGGTTACAGAATTTAAGGTTGACGTCGATTACTCCGTCTGCGTTATATTCTTTTACTAGTCTCTTGATGTCGTCGATTCTTTCCATGTTTGGTGTGAAGCATGCGCAGTTGATGTGTCCTAGATATCTTCTTGCTAGATTTTCTACCATTGTATCCATGTCTGTAGCTTCTTCGTCTACTAGGTTTTCACAGTATCTTAGTCCTGTACACATTTCTTCTCCTACGATTGATGCGCCTAGTGTTTCGATTATATGATGTAGTTTCCAGTTTGGTATTGATAGTGGTGTTCCTGTTAGAAGAATTCTCTTTGATCCTTCTTCGTATACGGATACGCCGTTTTTAACTCTTTCGTCTAGTTCATCACATAGTTTGTTTACCATGGTTGTGAATCTTTCTGGATCGTCGAAGAATGCGATTTGGTGGATTAGTAGTACGTCTACTCCACTTATTGGTACATTCTTTTGTTTTCTAAAGTTATTTAGTCTTTGTAGTGCACGTCTCTTGTTGTTTACTATTTCTATTGCTTTATGAAGTGATTCTTCGGTTATTTTGTTGCCTGTTAGTTCTTCTAGTCTTTCCATGTAACCTCTGATTTCTTCTTCCCAATGTTTAAAGTCTCTTTCTCTTTTTAGTTGAGGAATATCCATTATGTACATAGGTGCGTCTTCGGCTAATATTTCCCAAGCTTTTTTCTTTCCATCACAGGTTGTTTCTCCTACGAATAGGTCTGCTATTCTGAAGAAAGGACAGGTTCTATCAAATCTTGCACCTAGTGATGCTTTGATTAGTGGGCAGGTTGCTGTTGGTAGTACTTTTTCTCCACCTGGTACCCAGAATTGTGATCCTGAGCATAGTCCTGTTGGGATTGCTCCTGCTGCTATTACTACTTCGTCTGGTACGTGGATACAGAATGATCCTACTACTTTTTGTCCGTTTTTTTGTGCTTCTATTAGCTCAGCAGGTCTGATTCCGTGTATATCTCCAACTACCATGTTGAAATAATCCATTCCCTTTGGTCTGTTTTCTTGTGATAAGAATACATCTGAGAATGCTCCTGGTAGTACTTCACATAGAATATCATGTGTTGCTACATCCATTCCTAGGTCAGCCCACATCTTATGATTGTCTGTCATAAAATTAACCTCCATATTTTAAATAATGTTTAGATCTTTTGTAGCAACCTCTTACTGCATACATTCCGTCTCTTGGCTTGACTTCATAGCATTTGCTACAAAGATCTTCATTAATGCCATCTATTATCCCTCCGGGACATATGGCGAAAATTTCATACCTTTTTTGTTTGTGAGTTTTGTTTGCGTCTTTAAACTCTGGAGAATACATGTTAAGTACGTTTTTGTAAAGTTGTATCCTCTCGCTTAAATCTATAATATATCTTGAATAGAATTTTAAAAGAAATAGTTCATAACCGCCTATGGAGGTTTCTCTTATTTTTTCATAAAGTGAGTCTAACTCCTCTAGGTTTTCCTTTGCTCTTTCGAAAAGTTCTTCAGAAAATTCATAACGATCTTTTAGGTAGGAATGCAAATCGTAATGATTTACGACGTCCTTTTCTGTTGCTCCTCTTAGTTCTTCTTTTAAGACATGGCAGTAATCGTCTAAAACGTAGAACTTAGATGAGTAGAGTATCGGGCATTTGTCGGTTTTAAGATACACTAATGTGGATCTTACCTGATCACATCCTTCGTGAAATCCATATTCAAAAATATAGCTATCAAGCCCCTCAAGAGGAAGGGGCTTTATGCCAAATCCATACAGAAGTGCTATGTCTACGTCGCCAAAATAAGATGCGAGATTATCTGTACTCATCTTAGTTTCTATTGCTGTGACGAAAGACAGCCTTCTTAAATTTTTTAAGTCAGTGAAATTAAATATTCCTTTTTCAGGAAGTAGGCTCATGACAATAGCGCCGCTCCTATTGCGCCTGCAAATCTTGCATCTGGATCGGTGGAAACTTCTGCTCCTAAACGTTCAGAAAGTTCCTTAGTCATGTAAGGAGAGCTACAAAATCCTCCAGTTAGGAAGTAGTGGTTTGCTCTCGATTTTCTGCTTGCCAAAGATACGACTTTTGCACAGATGGAGTTAACTACTCCTGCTGCAATATCTTCCTTTGGAGTTCCTCTTCCCATTAGGGAAATAATTTCTGACTCAGCAAATACTGTGCAGGTTGAACTTATCTTAACTTCAGTTCCTTTTTCGGCAGATGTAAACATCTCATCTATGGAAAGTCCTAGTCTATTAGCCATGACTTCCAAGAATTTTCCTGTACCTGCCGAACATTTATCATTCATAATAAAGTCTACAACCATGCCATTTTCAAGCACTATGATCTTAGTATCTTGGCCGCCTATATCTATTATAGTTGCGTCCCTTCCTAAGAGAAATTTGGCACCGGTACCGTGACATGTTATTTCAGTCAAGGTTTTATCTGCATAAGGTACCGAAATTCTTCCATAACCGGTAGCCATTATTCTGGAATCTGAAAGGTCTCCGTATTTTTCTTCTAGATAGTCTTTGATCTTAAGGCTGGTTTCCTTTGAATTCCATCCACTTGGCATGAGTATTTTTTCAATTATTTTTTCTTTATTCGAATCCATAACTACGACCTTGCTGGCGGTGGATCCAATATCAATTCCTATACAGTACATATTCACCTCATACATTTAAATTTACCTTAGCTATATTCTACAACAAAATAATAAAAAATTCAAATTTTCATTTAAAGAAAGCAAAAATATTTTTGTAAAATTTTTTAGAAAAATAAAAAAGGATGTTTTTTTAACATCCTAGTCCTTTAAATACTCTTCTATTTTTAAAATAAGTTCATCTATCATCTCTTCTGTTAAGTTCATATCCGTCTTGAAGGAATGGGCTTTTTCTATAATCTCGTCTCTTACTTCTTTTTCAATCTCTATGGTTTCGTCACTTTCAAGCCTCTTTACATACTCTCCAAGCTTTTGCCACTTGGTCACAACCCTGTGCTCATCCTTTATATGATCCATTAAATATTCCAGAGTCCATCTTAAGTTGTTAGGTGTGGCTACAGATTTATGCGGAAGATTAATTCCCATTTTGTTTGCAACTTTTAAAAAGTCGTATAATTTGTTCCTATCCATATTTGAGAAAAAAATGAAACTTATGGCATGTGAGAAATTTTTATAATCTGGTTCACTTTTTTTATAATATAAGATATCTTCCATAGGAACTTTTAAATCCTTATCACCTGTATAGATGGTTTCAATGTCAAATTCTTTAGCGATAGCTTGTAATTTTAAGTTTAAATCCTTTGTAAATCCGTACAAAATTATTTTATCCATTGCAGTTTTACCTCCCTGTTGCTAAAATAAAATAGTTAATATGAGTTAAGGAGAACTTATGAAAAATAAAAATTTAAAAGGTTATTTATATACACTTCTCGGTGCAACCTTTTGGGTACTATCTGGCACCTGTGCCTACTACTTGATGAATGATAGAAGTATTCCCCCACTTGAACTAAGCACTTATAGGATGCTAATAGCAGGAAGCATAATGCTTATATACATTCTAATTAAAAATGGAAAAGAAGCCCTAAGGGTCTTTACAAATCTAAAGGACACCCTTGTGCTAATTTTATTTTCAATCTTTGGCATGGCAGCGATGCAGGTCACATATTTAATCACAATCTCCTATACCAACGCACCCACCGCCACAGTTCTCCAATATACCGGGATAGTGATGATCGTGGTGCTAGTGTGCGTGCTTGAGACACGTCTACCATATAGGTCCGAAGGATTTTCAATAATATTTGCAATCCTTGGAACATTCTTCCTTGCGACTAGAGGAAATATTCACACCCTAGTCATCTCCAACGAAGGACTCCTATACGGAGGACTCTCAGCAGTAGCTATGATGATATATACCCTTGTACCGCCAAAGTTATTAAAAAAATACGGAACAATAAATATAACTGCTCTCGCCACATTTATATCTGGGGTTATGATGATTTTAATCTCTAGACCACCTATACCAGAAAAAACAGATTCACTGATTATTCTTGCATTTATGGGACTTACATTTTTTGGAACGATCATTTCCTACACCCTTTACTTTGAAGGGCTATCCATCATCGGACCGGTTAAGACATCACTTATCGCCTGCGTTGAACCAATCTCTGCACTATTATTTTCAATGATGCTCCTTGGAGAACACTTTGTGTTTATGGATTTTGTAGGAATCATGTGTATCCTATTTGCCGTTGCGATTCTTTCGATAAAAGACCTTTGGGTAAAGGAATAGTTTGATAAGTAAAAATTTAAATAAATGAATTTAATCTCCTTATATTAAGGAGATTTTTTTGAAGGTTTTAGATACACTTAGGATTTGCAGCCTAAGAATCTGTCAAGAAAACCCAATGAATACAGTCACCCTGAGGGGCAGTCGAGTTCTGCAAATCAGCCTTCGCTATGCTTGGCTTCTTTGGAACTCTTTGCACAAGACCTGCTGCGAAATCGTAGATTTCGGCTAGGGCTTTGAACGGGTATAACCCTGGTGAGGTAAAATATTTATGAAAAAATATTTAATCTAAGGTAAAAAAAGCCTGGTAGTATTTACTACCAAGCCTTTTCTTATAAAACTTCTTCTGCAACTTCTCTACAAAGAGCGACCTTTTTCCATTGGTCTTCTTCTGTCAAAGCATTTCCTTCTTCGGTTGAAGAAAAACCACATTGAGGTGAGATACAAATATTTTCTTTAGCTATATATTTGCTCGCTTCTTCTATTCTTCTTTTTAAATCTTCCTTCTTTTCAAGCTCCGGTCTTTTTGATGTAACAAGACCAAGCACAACTTTTTTACCTGCTGGGATTTTTGCTAGAGCTTCAAAATCTCCACTTCTTTCATCATCATATTCAAGATAAAAGGCTGAAACTTTTTCATTTGCTAGTAAAAAGTCTGCTATCTTGTCATATCCACCGCTAAAGTGCCAAGCTGATTTGTAATTTCCCCTGCAAACGTGGCTCGTTATATTTAAATCTTTTGGAGCATTTTCTATTGCCTTGTTATTTATTTCTAGGTAAAGTCTTTTTAATTCATCTACATTTTTACCATTTGCTTCATATTCTTTTATTGAATCTTCATCTACCAAAGCTCCCCAAGTGCAATCGTCTAGTTGAACATTTCTGCAACCAAGATCATATATCTCTTGGAAAAATTGTCCGTAGGCTTTTGCAACATCTTCTATAAATTCTTGGTCGTCTTTATAAACTGAATCTTCCTTTCCAATTTGAGTGTACACATTTCTTAAAAATTGTGCAGGGGCTGGTATGGTTTGTTTTGCACACACTTCATCATCTTCAAATTCTTTTACAAATTTAAAGTGTTCTAAAAATGGATGAGATGTTCCTGTGATTTTTCCAACTATCTTAACTCCTTCTGGTCTAAGACTTGCTCCATGGAAATGAATTATATTTGCATCTTCTAATTCATATTTTTCTACACCGTTTAAACCCCAGAAGAAATCATAGTGCCACCAGCTTCTTCTAAATTCTCCATCTGATATAAATTTTAAGCCTGCTTCTTTTTCTTTTTTAATTAATTTTGTAATTTCTTGGTCTTCAACTTTTTTCAAATCATCCTTTGTAATTTTTCCATTTTTGAAATCTTCTCTTGCCTTTTTTAAATTTTCTGGTCTTAAAAAAGATCCAACTACATCAAACTTATAAGGCGCTACTTTCTTTGTCATATTATCTAATCTCCTTTTGATTTTTCTACTAAGAGTTCCTTTTTTGCAAGCAAGAAGTAATAAAAATCTATAAAAAAAAGTCCTTACTGTTATAAAAAACAATAAGGACGAAAAATTTCCGCGTTACCACCTATTTTGCATAAAAATGCCACTCTCAAGTACCAACATACTCTATCTCTATAACGGGAGATCCCGTATGAATCTAATATCGATCCATCCTATCAGAGGCCATGTTCACCTAATCGTAAATTTTGTCCTTCTCAGCTAATCGGACTTCTCTGTACAAATCACTCATAGATTACTCTTCTCATTATCTAGTTTAAATTTAACATGAATATATATTAACATCGGCTAAAAAAAGTGTCAACATATTTTTTAATTTATTTTAATGTCCGCCTTTAAAATGATTTTTTTGTTGCCTTAATCTTTCTTCTGTATCATCAATTTTATCTTTTATTTCTTTTGACTCTTGTCTTATTTGATCTAATTTTTTCACATAAAACTCCTTTCTTGTAATAAAAAAAGACGATAGAGTTTTTAATTTCTATCGCCTAAGATATTAATCATTCATCCTAAACATCTAATTTCAAATTTTCCATTTTCTTTGAGTTCAATGCAAAAGACATTGAAAATATTACCAAGTATATTATAAAAAGTACAATATTCCCATCTGACTTAGAAAATCCAAGCCTATTTAATGCAAATATTTCTATTGATACTAGCACTATAGACCCAATCAATCCTAAAACTATCCACAAGTCACCTTTCTCTAAATCAATAAAGTACATGGCTAAGTAGAAGATTGATACTAATTGTAATATAAGACCTAATAGAACATTTAACAAAGATATTAAGTCTGAAGATCCATAATCAAAATAATGCTTACCAAGATAAATTGATATATAATTCAAAATAATCAACATCAATATAGAAAAGAGAATAATAACTACTTGACTTATATATTTTGATAGTATTATATTTTTACTTTTTATTGGTAGCATGAATTCATATTTATATAATCTTAAATCATAATCTTTTCTTTGAGATAAAAGAAGCAACAAACTGTTAGCGAAAATTACTACTGCAAAATACGCAAAAACAACCATTTGTATATCAGCAAATAAATTTATTAGAATCCATACTAAAATTAAAAATGCATTCATTATAAAAATATTTTTAATGTTTTTATAATATATTTCTAACAACAACCCTTTCATTTATTAGTCTTCCTTTCCTGTTAATATTAATAACATTTCATCAAAATTAGGTTTATTCACAACAAATTCTTTATACTTATTCTTTATCTTCGATATATCTTTTACTAAAATATCTACCCTTCCAAATTCCTTCCTGTATGAAATGATGTCTGTTTTATCGACTTTTTCTAAATCCGTATCAGTACAACGAAGTATCCCATAGTTATATAACAATTCATCCTTTTCTTCACTCAACACAACTTTACCATTATCCATAAATACTATATAGTCAGCTATTTTTTCCAAATCTGTTGTAATATGTGATGATATATATACCGAGTGTTCTGGGTTTTCTATAAATTCTAATAATATACATAAAATCTCATCTCTACTTACTGGATCTAAACCAGAAGTAATTTCATCTAATATGAGAAGTTTTGTTTCATGAGACAATGCTATAGCCAACGATAACTTCTTTTTCATACCAAAAGAAAATTGTTTAGTTTTCTTATCTATTGGCAAATTAAATCTATTCAAATAATTTTTAAAATTATCTTCTTCCCAATTACTATAATTAAATTTCATTACCTCATTTATCTCATTAGGCGTTAATAATAATGAAAAGTTTGGGTCATCTAAAACAACACCTATGTGTTTTTTAATATCTATTTGATTACAATCTTCAGTACCAAATATCTCTATTTTTCCATCATCTATTTGAAACATTCCAAGTATACAAGAAATAGTAGTACTTTTCCCCGCTCCATTTCTTCCTATATTTCCTACAATAGATCCATAAGGTACTTCAATATTTATATTTTTCAAAGAAAAATCATTTGTTTTATTCTTTTTATTTAATCCAGATACCCTTAATGCTAAATTATTTTCATATGAATCCATCATTGCCCCTCCTCATATATCTTTTTTATTAAATCTATCAAATCATCTATTGAAATAGAACTTGATTGTATGCTCTTGACAATTTTCTTAGCTAATTCTTCCACTTCTTTATATGTTTCTATTTTTTGTAATTCAATATTTCTTGCTGATATAAAACTGCCTTTGCCGTGAATAGTTTCAATAAATCCATCTTTTTGTAAATTTTCATAAGCCTTTTGAACTGTAATTACAGCTACCTTAAGATTTCTAGCTAATACTCTCATAGATGGTATAGAATCTCCAGTTTTCAAATCTTCATTCATAATTTGTTTTTTTATCTGATTTTCGATTTGTTCATAAATCGGTTCGCTAGAATCGGTATTTATAATAATATTGATATTGCACCTCCTGTTCCAGAAGTGTACTTATGTGTACTTGTCGATTTAATAATACCACCAACAAAAAGTTTTTTCAACCCCTTTAATTTCCTAATTTTGAGTATAAAAAAAGACAATAGAGTTTTTAATTTCTATCATCTTAGATACTATTTCCATTTAATTTTTTAGTTAGATAAATTGAATTTGTTATACAATAAATTTACTTGCTAACTTGTACACTTGATTTATTTCTTGCCTTAATCTTTCTTCTGTATCATCAATTTTATCTTTTATTTCTTTTGACTCTTGTCTTAGTTGTTCTAATTTTTTCACATAAAACTCCTTTCTTTCAATAAAAAATCGACTAGTTTTTTATTTCTAATCGTTTTTCAGCTTAGTGTTTTAATACAACTTGTTTTGTTGCTTTTATTTTTTATCTGCCCATATTACAATTCCTTTTAGAGAAGCCGGACACAAAAGACACACAGCGCCTGTAGCTCGACACATTGCTTGATACCATGAGCGATAATAGAATACGGATTGTAACCGCAAAGGCAAAAGAGATTAAGGATGTCTAAGAAAGCAATAAATCGACTGTTTTGCTTTCCTACGGCTTCGCCTGATTTTAATTTTATCTATGTAAAATTAAAAATCTATCTAAAGATAAAGCACAATAAAATTTCGTAAATATAATCTTTAAACTTTGCTACTACCAAACTATGCAACTTCTGTGATTTTCCATGAGGCGTTAAAAAATTTGGGTGTCTGAGCGTAGCGAGTTCCCAAATTTTAGCCGAAATGTGAAAATCACTTCCCTGCTAATGCGAGGTGGGCAGAGGGAGCTCGAGGGGGATGGGAGGAAACTGCGAGTCTCGTCCGTAAAACCAGAGGTTTTATCGGCGAGACGTTAATTTCCTCCCTCTCCCTCGTAAAAAAAGATTTGAAGAAGAGAGAATAGGTTTAGGTTAAGTAAAAGATATTTATTTAGATTTTTTAATAATTTGCAAAGACTTTGCCCTCAGAGATTATACCCGTTCGACTCCAGATCCTTCGGCTCTTTCGCTCAGGGTGACTGTAGTTGGGAAGACTGTTTTAGCCTTCGGCTGTGGAAGCAAGATGCTTCCGCTACGTGGGATAAATTGCTTAATACCAAAACAAAAAAACTCCTGGTTTCCCAAGAGTTTTAATATTAAAATCTTAATTTTTTTATTCAACTATTAAAAAGTCTTTTATTTCTTCGTACACTGTCGGTTTATTTTATTTCTTATGTGATGAAATACTTAACATCAACAAAAGAAAAAACGTCATAAAAAAACAACTTGCTATCATATAATTTCTTATTCTAAAAAAGAAGTACAATGAGGACAAAAACGTCGTAAATATAGCTATTATCAATAGCATATTTCTGAACTTTTCTAATCTAGGTTTACGCAAAATAAAGCCTCCAAACTCTCTGACAATTATCTATTGCATGGTTTAATGCAGTAACTTCAACAATGGCTGCACCTGCCGCGGTAGCAGCTTACCCTTCTCTTTATTAGATTTATTTAATTATAGTATAAATATTAATTTCATTCAATCTTACATTGATTTAGTGTTTTGTTTTAGAGAATTTGTTGTGTTATTCCCCTTATTTTGCCATAAATTGCTTGATTCCCAAACAAAAAACTCCTGGTTTCCCAAGAGTTTCAAATAATATTTTCCTATTCACTTATCAAAAAATCTTTTATTTCTTCGTACACCGTTGGGTCGTTTTCGTTTAAGACTTCGTGTCTTAGTTCTTCTTTTAGATGGAGTTCTGCTCTATATCCGTCTTCTAAATATTCTTTGTAGACTTTCTTTACTCCTATTCCTAGGGCTCCTACTGGATCTTTGTCCCCGGAGTAGAACATGATGTCTGTTTCTTTGTTTCTTCCAGATCTTTCTACTTTATTCATCTCGATTATTATTTTGCCGAGCATTTTATATCCATTGGTGGTGAAGTTGTAGTTACATAGGGGATCTTCTTTGTATGTGTTTATGTTTTCGATGTTTAGACTTAACCAACTGAGTGGGTCTGTGCTCTTTAGCTTTTTTTTGTAACTTCCTGTGGTTAGACTGTTTAGAATCTTTCCTCTGTATCTGTCTCCTTTGAATTTTTCAAATAGACTTGCTAGATTGTAAAGCGTCTTGCCTTCGAATTCTGTCATGTGTCCTGTGCCCATGATGATTATCTTATCCAAATCGTATTTTGAGATATAGTTTCTCGTAAGGAATGAGCCCATTGAATGTCCGAGAATGTAGTAGGGTACTTCTTTGTTTCTAAGTTCTGATACTCTTCTTATGTCTTCTATTAGATTATCCACCGTCGCTTTTCCAAAGTATCCAAGATCTTCTTTGCTCTTTACCGAATGTCCGTGGCCGATATGATCGTGACCGATTACTGTTATGCCATATTCGTTTAAGTACTTTGCGAAGTCTTCGTACCTATCCACATATTCGCACATGCCGTGCACTATTTGAAGTGTTGCCTTTTCATTTTTACTCTTCCAAATATTGGTATATAATTGTGTTCCTTTGTAGGACGATTCTATATATTCACTCATTTTCTACCTCATCTCTTGTTACTGCATCTCTTTTTGCAACTTTTATTGTGTAGTCCACGCCTTCTATCTTTCCGCCTTCCCTTAATTTTGTGTTTACTTCTTTCAATGCAATACTCGGGCTATTGTTGTCGCTGGAGAGATGGGCGAGGATGATTCTCTCACCTTTTTTTCTTAGAAGTTTATTTAATATTTCTCCTGCATTTTCGTTGGAGAGATGTCCTCTGTTAGATAGGATTCTCTGTTTCGTCTGCCATGGATAGGTGCCGTTTACTAGCATTTCTACATTGTGATTTGCTTCTAAATAATAAATGTCGGAGCCGTCCATCTTCTTCATCATCTCTGTGTTGACCCAGCCTGTGTCTGTTAGTATGGTTGCTTTTTCATCTTTGGAATGAATGATAAAGCTGTTTCCTTCCTGACAGTCATGGTAGATTTCCATAGGTTCGATGTATAGATCCTTGTACCTAAATCCTATAGAGTTTTGAAATATTTTTATTTTTTCTGCATCTATTTTCTTAACTTGGCTCTCCATTGCCCGAAATGTAACTTCGCTTGCAAAGACGTCCATCTTGTACCTTCTGTGAAGCACTCCCACGCCTTTTACATGGTCTATATGCTCATGGGTTACAAAGATTGCGTCGATGGTAGAAGGGTCCACGTCGATATCTTTTAATAAACTTTCTATCTTCTTGCCGCTATGTCCTGCGTCGATTAATATTCTCGTGTTATTTTCTTCTATAAATATTGAATTTCCAGAACTACCACTTGATAGTGGAATTAATTTCATCTATTTTCACTTCCTACGTTTCGTCTTTATGTCTATGATATTGGATTCTTTGTTTTCCTTTAGGTATTCGTCATAGAACTCATCGAAACCTTCTACTTTATCCAGTTCATATAATCCGACATATTGTAGAAGGAATTTCTGTTCTTCTGTCAGCACATTTTCTCCCTCTCTTAAAAGTTTTAGATTTTTATAGAGGTTTCTTGCTTTGCTAGGATCTATTAACTCGCTTAGACTTTCCTTGTCCAATATGTTTTCTATAAGCATGGTGTTCATTTCACTTTTTGTTATGGTTTCAAAGAATTCAGAATCAGAAGTCATATCTGCTAATCTTTCTAGATCTAGATATTCCGTTATAAATCCTCTCTTTAAAAGAGTTCCATAGGCAAAATTATAAGCCATTCTAAAGCTCTTTAAATCCTCTTTGTGGAAAGTACCCCCATAGGTCAATTCCAAAAATGTATTGATTATAGAATCCTCGCCGCCTTTTGTCAGAGTCATCTTATCCTTTTTCAAAGGATATGCTGAAGATCTAATCTCCCAACATATTTGTAGCATCATATCCGTCAATTCGCCAGGGTAGATTCCAAGTTCAAATAGCCTTAGTTGTAGATCAAAATCACTTATGAGTCCGAGTTTGGTGTTAGATAGAATATTTTTGTAGATAAAGAGATTGTCCTTTATATTCTTTGCAATCTTACTTTCTCCCTCTTTTTCTAAAAATGTCGCTACAAATCTTACGAAATCCTCTAGTGCATATGTGTTTAGCATCATTCCCCTAGAGCAGACACCTTTTATATAATCAGGGAGATTTTTATAATTTTTATAACTTTCTCTATATTCGATAATTACTTTTAAAAATGTAGGTAGGTCCTCTTCTTCTATCTCTTCCTCTTCAAGTGAAGCCATTATACTTTCTGCAATGTCAGCACACTCTCCGTGAAGTTTCATAAAGATGATATTCGTAAGATCTGTATTTACTGAAAGAAGTTTAGAAAAAATTTCTGTCATTTTTGAATTTTGTAAATAAATAGGGTTTAAATAATTTTTTTTCTCATTCTTATATTTTCTTACTTTAGCGATTATGTCACTATTATATACAATAAACTTCGTCATATTAAATTCTGGAAGAGGCATGTAGGAGTCGATACAGTAATACTCTTTATCCAATATTAAAAGTCTTATAAAGAGCACCTCTCCGAGATCCTCGTCTTTAATTTCAAACGGTGAATATATTTTTATATCCTCTCCCATTATGATTTCATAGGCATCTATAATATAATAGTCTTTTGTCTTCTTTATGGAATTTATACTGCAAACAGCGGAGTAGGATCCATATGTACAAAATGTATCTCTAAACTCATGTTCATTCATTTTAAGATCCTCTTTTGCAAGCTTTCTATATTCCACAGTCTTGTCTAAAAACTCCGGATCATAATCTATAAAAGGAGAAGCAAATCTGCCGAAAAAATCATAGTAAAAAGCGTGTTTAAACACTTCTACCTCACCAGGACTTCTGCCAGCGAAGGCTTTTTCCAAATCTCTATCTATTAATTTTTTAAAACTTTTTACAAAATCAAGGTTTGATTTTTTCAAGTATATCCTCCATTTCTTCAAAGCATCGCAAAATATTTGCCACTTGGTAATTATATACGATACTAAGTTCACTCTCTTCGACTTCCTCTTCTGTAGTTTCAATACCGAAGTCTTCAAGAAGTTTAACTCTATTTTCATAATCCAAAACCTTAGGCTCCAAAAGATCCAAAAGATTTAAACTGATTTCAAGATTTTTAAAAATTCCTTTTAGTTCCTTGGCGTGGACTATGTCCATCTTTGGATGCATTATAGTTTCGTACTCCTTTAAAAGCTTTTCAAACTTTTCTTCAACAGATTTTCTGCTTCCAGAGACGAATTCTATATTTCTTTCGTCCCTCTTTATAATGTTAATAAAAATATTTCTTAAAATATCTCTTTGGGTGATAGCGTCGTTGTAAAAATCCAAATCTAGTCTAGGTCTAGCAACGATTAGGTTTACAAGAAGACCTACGAGCATGCCGATTATAGTTCCTATGACCCTGTTAAGTCCATATTGAAACTTGTCGATTTTTGAAAAATAGGACGCCATAAAGACTATACAGGAAAGAGACGCCATTCTATTTAATTTAAATTGTTTTAACAAAAAAAGTATAAGTAAAACTCCAAAACCGCACACGAGGATTTCCAAATAAGGATCTTCTGTAAGTTTTGAAAGAAGATATCCCAAAGTAACCCCGAAAACCGCGGTAAAACCTCTCTTGGTCACATCCTTTACACTGTCGTAAACAGAAGACTGCATCGAAGTGACACAGGCGATAGACGTATAAAGTGGAGTGTATAATTTAAAAATATATGAAAGATATAGACCAATCATCACCGCAACAGCAGTTTTAATCGATCTAAGACCAATTCTCTTATTTGATTTCACATAATTATCCATATTAATATTATAACATTATTATTCAGGTATATAAATCTTAAAGTTTTTAAATAATCCACAGCTTAATTCTTCGTCAATACCATTCTCCACAAAGTTTTCCACATTATCCACATGTTTTTCTACACATTTTTGCATTTTATTTTAGACTTGTGGATAAAAATAAAGTTTATGTAAAATTTGTGTAATTTATAGGATTTAAAATTTTCTTTGAGAAAGTACGCTAATGATTTTAATTGAGAATCAAAAAAAATGTGGATTATATTTAGGGTAACACATTTTTTATTTGCATAATTTAGGTTTAATATAGGTCAGATCCTTCGACTCGGAAATAAATTTCCTCGCTCAGGATGACAATCCATAGAGACAGACCTTTAGAAATTCAGTAAATCAAAAGAGTTTGCCTGTAAAGAGCCTATCAGCTATGGAAGCAGATTGCTTCCGCTACATATACAATTTATTAGACTTTTTTAATAACAAATTCCGAACTTTCCTTCCAAAAGCAAATATATTCCAAATAAAAAAAGGAAAGAGATAACTCTTTCCTCTAATTCATATAAATCATTTAATTAATTTAAAAATATTAATTTTCCGTTTCTATTATACCGTAATCCCCATCATCTCTTCTGTAGATTACTGCTGGAGTTCCATCTTTTTCATTGATGTATACGAAGAAATCGTGATTTAATAGTTCCATTTGAACTACTGCTTCTTCTTCAAACATTGGATGAATTTTAAATCTCTTTCTCTTAACGATCTTTTCCTTTGGTTCTTCCTTAGGTTCTTCGAAGTTGTCGAATCTGATGGTTTCTTTTTCTTGACTCTTGTTCTTAAGTCTTGTCTTGTACTTTCTAACTTGTCTTGAGAGTACATCTACCACTTTGTCCATGGAAGTTTCCATATCATCAGAAGTTTCTTCTGCTCTTAAGGTCGCTCCCTTTAAGAACACTGTTACTTCGATTCTCTTTTTGTTCTTGATATGAGAAAATACAGCCCTTGCCTCAACTTCATCTGCAAAGTACTTGTCTAGTTTAGATAGTTTCTTTTCAGCCAATGCCTTTAAATCATCTGTCAAGGTTAGATTTTTGCCTGTTAATATAAGTTTCATAATGTACCTCCTGTCTTTTTATATAGTTACCCAATAAATTATAATTTTACACTCAATAATATGTTAAAATGTTTATGAGGTGTAAAATGACAGACAATACTCGTGAAATTCACATTAAAAAGGTGCTGCTACTCATATTTTTTGTAGCAAATTTAATTTTTAATATATTTTCTTTCGATATTTTAATTTCCAGATACTTGCACGTGATGCTTCTATTTATTTTGGGGGCATTCTTCTCTAAATCTTCAAAAGTTTTCTATTTTTTGGAAATTCCAACTTTTTTATATATTATTTTAAGTCAAAACGCTAGGATTCTTCGCGGCGGATACTTGACAAGCCTTGACGTAATCGTCGGAGCAGTTTTAATTTTAATTTTTATCTACATGGGCTATAAAGCCAACAAGACCGTGACGATCCTCGGACTTTTCTTCCTTTTGTTTCTATACTTCGGCAGATTTATTCCGGCGCCAATAGGTCACAACGGTTTTTCAATCAAACGAATCGTCTCTCACATGATCTACTCAACTTCAGGATTTTTCGGTACTGGAACTTCTGTGTCCATGTCCTACATATTTTTATTTATGATCTTCGGATCATTCTTAAAGTATGCAGGGCTTACGGATTTTATTGCAAATATTTCCCTTTCTCTATTTGGAAAAAGTAGCGGTGGCTCTGCCAAGGTCAGCGTAGTTAGCTCCGCATTTATGGGAATGATCAATGGTTCTGCTGTGGCAAATGTGGCGACAACTGGGACTTTTACCATCCCAATGATGAAAAAATCTGGATACAGTAGCGACTTTGCTGCTGCTGTTGAAGCTGTAAGCTCCACTGGAGGGCAGTTCTGTCCACCGATTATGGGTGCGGCAGCTTTTGTCATGGCAGAATTTTTAAATATAAATTATTTTGAAATCCTAAAGGCTGCTATAATTCCTGCGATTTTATTCTACTCAGGGATTCTCTTCGCGGTGCATTTCGAAGCGCAAAAGTCGAATATTAAATCCTCAGAAGTTAACATCGACATAAAAGAGGAGTTTAAAAATAATTTCCATCTTCTCATTCCAATTCTACTTTTGATTATTTTGATTTACTTCAAGGCAAATATCATAAAGGCAATTTTAATTTCCACAGCGAACATCTACTTCGTTTCACTTCTAAGAGCTCACACGAGTATGAGTTTCAAAGACGTTTTAGATGCGATCTACGAAGGCTCAATGGAATCTATAAACGTTGGAATATCTGTAGTGATGATTGGACTTATTATAGGCACCGAATCTCTAAGCGGTCTTGGAATATCTGTAATCGGATTTTTAACTTCCTACGGAATTAGATCCATGATTCTATCCGCATTTATAATCGCAATCTTATCCATCATTCTTGGAATGGGAGTGCCGGGGGTGGCTTCATTTGTAATCATCTACACCATCGCAAGTCCACTTCTAAATTCCTACGGAGTTAGCTACATGGCATCGGGACTTTTCTGTCTAATCTATGCATGTTTATCAAATATAACTCCGCCGGTGGCGATCTCTTCATACATGGCAAGCTCCATCGCAAGATCGGACCTTGTGAAGACATCTTTTACGGCGATGAGGCTCGGTCTCCATGGATTTATGATTCCATTTTTCTTTTTGGTGAACCCATTTTTCCTAGGAGATGGACCTATACTTAAAGTTTTACTCTATCTAGGACTGGGAATCCTCGGCACATTTGCCATGTCCATTGGAAATATCGGCTACTTAAAAAGAGATTTAAATATGTTTAAGAGGATAATATTTATGGTAAGCGGAGTGCTACTCCTCTATCCAGAGTTTTTCTCATCAGTTGCAGGTCTTGTACTTTTAATTGTCCTTGTAGTTTCGATTCGTTTCGGAGGTCAACATGAAAAAACTATATAAAATAATTTTACTTTCAATTTCACTTTTCCTTTTAACCTCTTGCAACGACTACAAGTACAGGGTCACCATGCCAACCGCAGGCACAGGTGGATCACTCTACCCGCTAGGGGCATCCATTGCCAAGGTTTTAAATCGAACCGGAGATTTCAAGGCGAGCCTCGAAGCATCCGGCGGAGGAATCGACAATTTAAATATAATCTACGACAAGGATGCAAATATTTCCTTCGGCGTGTCCTCCATCGTCTCCATGAGTTACGAAGGAGAAGGCATCTTCAAAGGCAGAGAAAACAAACATCTAAGGGTCATCGCATCCCTATATTTAAATCCTAACCAAGTTGTAGTTTTAAAAGATAAAAATATCAATTCCCTAAGAGATTTAGAAAACAAAAAATTCTCCTCAGGAGCAGTCGGCTCAAGCACGGAGATGGAATACTACTACCACATGGATGCTGTCGGCTCAGAAAAAGAAAACAAAGTCCACCTAGGACCGAGGGAAAGTATGGAAGAGATGAAGATGGGTGCCATGGACGGAGTGTGGATCATGGCAGGAGCACCGAGCGCACAGATAACAGAGATGCTTCTAACCACAAATTCCAAAGTACTAAGCATTCCAGAAGATGAAATGGAAAAAGTCATAGCGAAATACCCTTGGTACGAAAAATATACGATCAAAAAAGATGTCTACAACACCGATGAGGACATAAATACCACCGCCACAAGGATGCTCATCTACACCAGGGATGACTGCGACGAAGAATTGGTGTATAATTTTACAAAAGTGTTCTGGGAAAATATCGAAGAACTGAAAAAAGAAAACAAAGTCCTAAAGACTGTGAAAATAGAAGAAGCGGAAAAAGGCGCAGGAGTGATCCCGATCCATCCTGGAGCTATGAAGTACTACAAGGAGGTTTTGAAATGATTAAAAACGATACATTTATGAGGGAGATAAACGACATAATCAAGATGACAGCCAGTATCTACACCGACGATCTCGATTATGAATATGAAAATATAGACAACAAAACCAAGGAAGATAAAATCTACGACGAGCTAATGGAGCTGGTATCAAGCGGAGATTTAAACGCGGCAGACGAATGTATCTTCGATAATCTCGATCCAAACTCCATGAACTATCTAAAGCTTGCCTTAAACTTTTATAAAAAAATCAATGAACTTGACGATTACGAACTAAAATCCATGGACTTCGAAAGAGGAGAGATAAAATCTGCGGTCCTAGAAATTCTAGATGCATACGGAATTAATTTTATCAGCAAGTAGTTGGGTATAAATAAAAAAAGGAGGATTTTTATGAAGTACTTAAGTATATTTTTAGCATGTCTAATCATTCTAACAGGATGCGGAAAGAAAAATGACAACAAAAAAGAAAATAACAATCAAACGAAGATAGAAAACCAAACGGAAAATAAAAATAACAAAGAAACCAATACCCACGAGCCAGCCTCATCATCAGCAGGAGGATTTGCAGAAATAAAATTCGACACCAATCTTACAGAAGAAGAAGTGGTGGATGAAGCCAGCGCGGTGAATGCATTCTTAGAAGATAAGAATATCGAAATAATAAATCCGGCAACTGTTGAATCATGGAGCATACAAAAAGAAAATGACACAATAATTTCAATTTCAAAAGACAAGAACGAACAGACAGGAAAAGAAAGAGAGATAGAAGTAGAATATAAACTCGCAGAAGAAAGAGTTTTAAAAAGTATAAAAGTAGATGGAAAAGAAGTAAAATAGTAAAAGTTTTAGAAAATAGGTGCGAGACAGCATCTATTTTTTTATTGCTCTAGATGCTATCCGGATAGCATGTAAACTTTATGAATTTTATGAAATTTTATAAAGATATTCTAAAAAACAAAAAATACATATTAATATTGTTTGTGATGTTAAGATTTAAATCAAATGTAGCGGAAATCTTCTGCTTCCATCAATCGTGGTACTAAATTCTTTTCCATCAGGCTTTAGCCGTAAAACAAACAATACTTAAATGTTATCTCCATAGCGGAAGCATTTTGCTTCCACAGCCGAGAGGCGTGAGGTCTTTAAATAAAGCCGATGATTTAAACCTATCGAGCATCAACCTTCCCAACCGGTCATCATGAGAGGCAGTCGAGTTCTGCAAATCAGCCTTCACTACGCTTGGCTTCTTTGGAACTCTTTGCACAAGACCTGCTGTGAAATCAAAGATTTCGGCTAGGGCTTCGAAGGATCTCTTCAGAGACAACCATTCCAACTACAGTCACCCTGAGCGAACGAAGTGAGTCGAACGGGTATAACCTCCGAGGGTCAAGTCTTTACAAATGAAATAATTTCAAATTTCAAAAATTAAAAAATCTAAATAAATATCCTATACACAACCTAACCATATACTTTCTCCTTCCAATTTTCTTTTACGAGGGAGATGGAGGCACCGAAAAACCTACGGTTTTGCGAACGAGACAATGCCGGTCATTGTCCGGGATTTGACGATGACGTCGCCACCATCATCCTGGTTGACAGCAACTTGCAGCGAGAATAACTTCTTCCCAGTGAAAGGGCTTTTGCCTACAAGATGAAGTTGGAGGCTATGAAACATCAGGGTGAACGTATGGATTTAACTTGTGCAAAACTTGGGCACAAGTCCGATGGAAAGAAATCCAAGGATATTTTGGCGGAGCAGGTCGGACAAAGTAAAACTCAGATTCAAAATACATTCGCCTGACAGAGTTAATTCCCGAACTATTGAACATGGTGGACGAGAAGAAAATCACCTTTAATCCGGCCTATGAGCTGTCTTTTCTCAAACAGAGGAACAGCAGATGCTTTTAGAGACAATGGATTATGAGCAGGTCACCCCTTCTCTCTCAGACCCAGCTCATGAAAAAGTTTAGCCAGGACGGGAAACTCCACAGCGAATCCATGCTGGCGATTATGTAGGAGGAAAAGAAAAGCGATCTGGACAAAGTGACCTTTTCTTCCGATACCTTGCGGAAATATTTCCCCAAAAGCTATACCCCCAAGCGCATGGAAGAAACCATCATCAAGCTGCTTGAACAATGGCAGCGCAAGGGAGCCGCGGCTATCCTTGAGCATTACTTGCCGGTATTTACTATTTTGAGATTCATTGTGATACATATAATGAATTGGGCACACGCTGCACTACCTTTATGGAAATGTAGGAGGAATTTAA
>NZ_AWXD01000021.1:0-11399 GCF_000478945.1 Peptoniphilus sp. BV3AC2
AAAGGCTACTGCCTTTTCCGCTCAGGATGACGGGGAGAGGGTGGGACCCACCAGGGTTATACCCGTTCGACTACGACGGTTCCGCTTTACTTCACCGTCTCCGCTCAGGGTGACCGTCTTCATTAGGTTTTTGAAAGTGAAACAATCCGTACATAACCCCACTATGGTGACTGTCTTCCTCTGGAACTTTTATAGAGAATACCCTCCCAACTACCGTCACCCTGAGCGAGGAAATTTATTTCCGAGTCGAACGGGTATAACCTCCGAAGGTCAAGTCTAGGCAAGTGAAATCATCCGTACATAACCCCACTATGGTGACTGTCTTCCTTGTTTGTAGTTAAAATAAAAAACTTTAAATTTCTTTGGCACTTTTTGTCTCTTTTTACTATTTGTATTTAGAAGCAAGAAAAAAGCTTCTACTTTTAATAAAGGAGGTGAAATTTTGAGCTCAAAACTCCTTGTGGGTCCTCCTATTGAGAGGAGGCTCATCAAGAACAATTTCCGTTCGAGGTACAATGTTCCCATTCGCTACATCGTCATTCATGATACTGGAAACCCTAGTCCTACTGCTGATGCTATGAATCATTTCCGCTATTTTAACGGCGGGTACAGAGGGGCTTCGGCTCACTACTTTGTGGATGATAAGAGGATAGTGCAGATCGTTCTTGACAGATACGCTGCGTGGCATTGTGGCGATGGTAGGGGAAGGTTTGGTATTACCAATTCCAACTCTATCGGGGTCGAACTTTGTATCAATCGTGGAAATAACATGGCTAAGACTTATGATCTGGCAACCGCCTTGGTGGTAAGTCTCATGCTTAGGTACGATATCCCAATTGAAAGAGTGGTGAGACATTACGATGCTTCACGCAAGAGGTGTCCTGGTCACATGTATGGTAACAATTGGGAAAAATGGCACAGTTTCAAAGAAAATTTAAGGAGGAATTATGAAGAAACTAAGATTAGACAGAAAAGTTGATGAAAATGGCAAGACTAAAATCCACAAAAGATTTTTGCCTAAGTTAAGTGATGGCGTGACTGATGAGAATATCAGAGGGTTAAAAGGGACTTTGACTTTTATCCAAGGGGACATTACTTTAGTTAAGATTGAAGAAACAGAATTTTAAGGAGGATTAAATGATAACTAAAAGATCGGTAAGATTTAGATTAAAAGATGAAACAGCCAAAGTATTTTCTGTGACTTTTGACAATCCAAAGGAAGACATTAAACAGGCTGATATAGCTGCTTTCAATTCTTTTGTGATGGAAAATGACATATTCAGACCTTATGGTGCTAAGGTTGCATCTTTAGTTGGTGCTGAACTTGTGACAGTGACTAGAACTGATATAAAATAATGGAAGATTTATTACAAATTATTTCAAATATTGGATTTCCTATGGCGATTGCGGTGTACCTCCTCGTTAGACTCGAGGGTAAACTGGATGCACTGACCCACGCCTTGCAGGAGTTGACAGAAAATATTAAACATGGTATTAATTGAAAATAACCAGGATGATGATGGTCCCGGTTATTTTTTTTTGTTTTTTGGTTTTTGTTTTTTTGGTTTTTTGGGGGGGTGTGATCATCCGTGTTTGTTCTCTCCAGGGTTATACCCATTCGACTACGACGGTTCCGCCTTGTTCCACCGTCTCCGCTCAGGGTGACTGTCTTCCTTAGGTACTTTTTTAGAGAACACCTTCCCAACTGCCGTCACCCTGTAAGTGCGTTATACTGCCCAATTTGTCATCCTGAGCGAAGACGGTTTGCCGTCGAAGTCGAAGGATCTGACCTATATTTAACCCATATCTGCCAAAAAATCATCCTTATATAACCTCCAAATGTCAAGTCTAGGCAAGTGAAACAATCCGTACATAACCTCACCAGGGGAGAGATCCTTCGACTCCAGAGCCTAACGGCTCTTCCGCTCAGGATGACTAGGTGGGTGTCTATTTTCCTTTATTTTTCAAGACAAAAATGGTATGTTGACAACGAAAAATTATTTGCTATAATATAAATAGAACATATGTTCTTTTTAAGGATCTACCTTTAAGAACAAAATATTTTATATGGAAAGGAGTAATTATGATTACCAATTTTAAATCCTCTGTGGATGTTCATTCTTTAAACGAAAATATTTCTGGCGTTGCCACTGATTCTATTTCAAAGGACCGCATTGCTGGTCTGATTTCTATGTATCCCAACATTTCTCATGATGATCTTTATGAGATTATCGAGGCTTATCGTCCTCTTATCATCTCTAGTATCCAGAGTTTCTGCCCGATTTCTAAGGAATTCTCTGATCTATACAACGATGGCGTGGTATACTTAATCGAGAGTCTTTCTAATTTCGATCCTAGTCGTGGGTTCACTTTCGGCGCTTATATTAAGTCCGGTCTTAGGATTTATTATTTGGATACTCTTAGATATTTGATGAGGTATGCTGACAGTCCCGATGTGGAGGATTATATGGCGGCTTCAGATTCTTTGGAGGATGATTTTTTTAGGGACAAGGACTACGCTTCTCTCTACGATGCGATTGGGTCTTTGAAGTCTAGGGAGAGGGAAGTTATTTTTCTAAATTTTTACAAGGGTTTTAGTCTTTCTGAGATTGCTAGTGAGCTTGGGATATCTCTTAGGACTGTCAATCGGGTCAAACAGGCGGCTCTTGATAAGATGAAGGAGTTTTTGAAAGAGGCGTAGGGGTTATACCGTCAATCATTCCCCGCTGTTGTCATCCTAGCGATATCCTCTCAACAACAGTAATCCTTTTTAACCAAGTCTAGGCAAATGCATTGTAGCGGAAGTATGTAGGTGGTCGTCACTCTGCAATAGTGTTACACCGCCCAATTTGTCATCCTGAGCGAAGACGGCTTGCCGTCGAAGTCGAAGGATCTGACCTATATTTAACCAAGTCCTTGCAAAATAACATACATACATATTGAATTCTTCTATTAATCCGTTTTGGATTAATTTTTTTGTTTTTGTGGGTTTTTTGGGTTTTGTAGCGGAAGTATGTAGGTGGTCGTCTTCTTCTGGAACTTTTATAGAGAATACCCTCCCAACTGCCGTCACCCTGAGCGAGGAAATTTATTTCCGAGTCGAACGGGTATAACCTCCGAAGGTCAAGTCTATGCAACTATAATTTCTCAAAATTATTAATCCTATCCCACAGATCAATCCATTCCGGATTGTCCTTTTCAATAAGAGAATTTTTCTTTTCCCTAGTCCATTTTTTTAATTGTTTCTCTCTAGCAATAGCATCATAAGCAGTACTATAAATTTCGAAGTGAACGAGCTTATGAGTATGGAACTTTTTAGAAAAACCATCAACCAATTCATTCTTATGTTCATAAACCCTTCTAACTAAATCATTTGTAAAACCGATATAAATAATTGTATTGCTACTGTTGCTCATGATGTAAATATAATAATTCATAAATTTTCCTTTTTTATTTTATTATACCAGAATAGAATAATAAGATTGTTTAATCATCTATGTTGGACCCCACCAGGGTTATACCCATTCGACTCCAGCTCCTTCGTCGCTTCCGCTCAGGGTGACTGTCTTCCTCTGGGGTTTTCCTTATATAATGTCGGTAGGTGGTCGTCACCCTGAGCGAACGCAGTGAGTCGAACGGGTATAACCTCCGAAGGTCAAGTCCTTGCAAGTGAAACAATCCATGCATAACCCCACCAAGGGAGAGATCCTTCGACTTCAAAGGCTACCGCCTTTTCCGCTCAGGATGACCATATGGAGGAGTGGACCTCACTATAGTGACTGTCTTCCTCTGGGGTTTTCCTTATATAATGTCGGTAGGTGGTCGTCACCCTGAGCGAACGCAGTGAGTCGAACGGGTATAACCTCCGAAGGTCAAGTCTACGCAACTGAAATCATCAATACATAACCCCACCAAGGGAGAGATCCTTCGACTTCAGAGCCTAACGGCTCTTTCGCTCAGGATGACCATGTGGAGGAGTGGATCTCACTATGGTGACTGCCTTCATTTAGTTCTTCTTTGAAAATGGAAGCTGGTAGCTTCCGCTACAAAAAAATCCCTAAAAATTATTTGATAAAAATTAAAATATTTTAAATATTTTTAGCACTCTCACTTGACAACTGCTAAATATTTAGTTATACTATATATAGTCTTTAGCACTCGGAGAGTTTAAGTGCTAACAAAGAGGGTGACTATGGATACAAGAAAGATTGAAATTTTAAATGCGATTATTAAATCATATATTGATTCAGCGGTTCCCGTTGGTTCAAGGACTCTTTCCAAATGTTATGAATGGGGAATTAGTTCTGCTACGATTAGAAATGAGATGGCAGATCTTGAAGATCTCGGCTACTTGAACAAACCTCATTCTAGCGCTGGCAGGATCCCTTCTAATAAGGCTTACAGATTCTACGTTGATGAGATTTTAAATGCTATTAAGCTTGATCTTTTTGACAAGGATATCAGAAATAGTCTTATGGATGCTGGGACTGGAACCGAATCTTTTTACAGAAGTATTGTAAAGAGCATGGCTAAGTCCACTGGTCTCTTTACTTTCCTCATTAGTCCCAAGAAAAATTGCACGCTTATTAAGCATATTGAACTTCTTAAGCTTGATGATAATATTCTACTTCTACTTTTGATCGGTGATAATGGTCAGGTTGAGAGAAAGGTCATTAGCTACAATGGTGACATTGATGATGCTGATATTTTAAAGATTAAAAATATCTTAAATAAGAAGCTTACTCTTGTGGAATTTGATGAGATTTCTGAGATTGAGGTGGAAATTTCTGGTGATCTTACTAGACATCGTCAGCTTATCTTCGATATTGTTAAGGAAGCTAGTGATTTCAATAGAAATATTAAGTCTGTTGATATTTATTATGATGGTCTTTCTAATATTCTTAGTATTTTAGAGTTTTCTGATATGAATAAGGCTGTTAATTTTGTTAGTAGGCTTGAGGATGAGACTCTTTTCAAGGATATTATGAAGATTGATCTTCTTAATGACATAGATATTTCTATTGGCGATGAAAATGAAGATAATTCGCTTTCTGATTTTGCGGTGATAAGGGCGTATGTTAAGGGATTTTCTAAGGATATTGTCCTGGGGGTTTTGGGTCCTGTTAGGATGGATTACCAAAATGCACTGGAAAAAACTTTGATTTATAGAAATGTTTTAAAGAATATAGTGATGAGGTGAGATAATGTATAAGAATGAAGATATTGATAATTTGGAACAGTGGCAAGATTTAAATGAAGATTATGATGAAATAAATAAAGATAATGATAGCAGTTCTGAACCTGAGATCTTGGAGCCAGAAATTTTGGAACCTGAAAGGGATTCAAGCTATGTAGAGCCTGAGGATCAGGATGATGAACTTGAAAAGATGAAAGATCAGTTTATTCGTCTTCAAGCGGATTTCCAAAATTACAAGAGACGCGCTGAGAAGGACAGGATAAACTACATGAACATGGGCCTTGAAAAGCTTGCACAGGACATTTTGCCTGTGGTTGACAACTTTGAAAGGGCTATTGATTCTGCCGAAAACCACGATTCTTTCTACGACGGAATTGTGTTGATTGAGAGAAGCTTGGTTGAGGTTTTAAATAAATTTGAAATTAAAGAAATTGACTGTTTAAATAAACCTTTTGATCCAAACTTTGAGCATGCGGTGCTTCTAAGTGAGGAAGAGGGTGTTGAGTCAGGACTTGTAACTGAAGTTCTGCAAAAAGGATATACCATTGATGGCAAAGTTTTAAGACCTGCAATGGTTAAAGTTTCTAAATAATAGGAGGAAAATGAAATGAGTAAAATTATAGGAATTGACTTAGGTACAACTAATAGTGCAGTATCAGTAATGGAAGGTGGGGACGCTATAATCATCCCTAATATCGAAGGTAACAGAACTACACCTTCAGTAGTAGCTTTTACAAAAGACGGAGAAAGATTAGTAGGTGAAACTGCTAAACGTCAAGCTATTACAAACCCAGATAGAACTATCCAATCTATAAAGAGAGAAATGGGTCACGATTACACAGTAGATATCGATGGTAAGAAATATACTCCACAAGAAATCTCTGCTATGATTCTTCAAAAGTTAAAATCAGATGCAGAAAGCTACCTTGGTGAAACTATCACCGACGCTGTTATCACAGTGCCTGCATACTTCACAGATGCTCAAAGACAAGCTACTAAGGACGCAGGAAGAATCGCTGGTCTTAACGTTAAGAGAATCGTTAATGAACCAACTGCAGCAGCTCTTGCATATGGCGAAGACAAATCAAAAGGATCTGAAACTGTTATGGTTTATGACCTTGGTGGTGGTACATTCGACGTATCTATCCTAGAACTTTCTGACGGAGTGTTCGAAGTACACGCAACTCGTGGTAACAACAGACTTGGTGGAGACGACTTCGACCAAAGAGTTATCGACTATATTGCAGAAGAATTCAAGAAGGAACATGGTGTGGACCTAAGAGCTGACAAGATGAGTTTACAAAGACTTAAAGAAGCAGCTGAAAAGGCTAAGAAGGAACTATCTTCAACTATGAGCACAAACATCAACCTTCCATTCATAACAGCTAACCAATCTGGACCACTTCATCTAAATATGGACCTAACTCGTGCAAAGTTCGAAGAACTTATTAGCGACTTAGTTAAGAAGACTGAAGGTCCTGTACTAGATGCTATGAAGGACGCAGGTCTTACTAAAGATCAAATAGACAAGGTACTTCTAGTAGGTGGATCTACAAGAGTGCCAGCAGTACAAGAATGTATCAAACGTCTAGTTGGCAAAGAACCACAAAAGGATATCAACCCAGACGAATGTGTATCCCTAGGAGCAGCAATCCAAGGTGGAGTACTTTCAGGAGATGTAAAAGACTTACTACTACTTGATGTAACACCACTTTCACTAGGAATTGAAACCATGGGTAATATCACAACTAGATTGATTGAAAGAAATACAACAATCCCAACTAAGAAGTCACAAATATTTACAACAGCAGCAGATAACCAAACTTCAGTAGATATTCACGTACTTCAAGGTGAAAGACAAATGGCACAAGATAACATCACCCTTGGAAGATTCCAACTTGATGGAATTGCACCAGCAAGACGTGGAGTGCCACAAATCGAAGTAACATTTGATATAGACGCAAACGGCATCGTAAATGTAACAGCAAAAGACCTAGGAACAGGAAAAGAACAACACATCACAATCACATCTTCAACCAACATGACTGACGAAGAAATCGACAAGAAGGTAAAAGAAGCTGAAATGTATGCACAAGAAGACCAAAAGAAGAAAGATCTAATCGAAGCTAAGAACAACGCAGACTCAATGATCTATCAATCAGAACAAACATTAAAAGACGTAGCAGACAAGATCAGCGCAGATGACAAAGCAAACATTGAAAAAGCTATAGAAGAATTAAAAGCTGTAAAAGATGGTGAAGATCTAGAAGGAATCAAAGCTAAGACAGAAAGCTTAACCCAAGCATTCTACAAGATTTCAGAAGAACTTTACAAAGCTCAAGCACAACAAGGTGGAGCAGAAGGCGCAGAACATCACGATGAAGATGTAGTAGATGCTGATTACGAAGTTGTAGACGACGAAGAAAACAAATAAATAAAATAAATATTGAGGGAGGTTAAGCCTCCCTTTATATTACATAAAATAATATGTGGAAAAACCTAGAGTTTTGTTGTAGAATAGTCTTTTGAAAGGTTGTGAAAGGTTGAGAGACTTTTATGAAATACTAGAGGTAAAAAGAGAAAGTACCCAAACAGAAATCAAATCTCAATATAGAAAATTAGCAAAAAAATATCATCCCGACCTGAATCCAGGAGACGAAGAAGCTGCGGAACACTTCAAAGAAGTAAACATAGCATACGAAGTCTTATCAGATGAAAAGAAGAGACAGATGTATGACGCTTATGGAGAAGACGGCATAAATGGAAACGCAGGCAGCTATGGCGGCGGATTCGGTGACATATTCGGAGATATATTTGACATGTTTGGCCAAGGATTCGGTGGATTCGGCGGATATTCTGAAGCAGAATATAAAAATAGACCGATAAAAGGCGACGACGTAAGAGTTGACATAATAATCGACTTTAGAGAATCCATCTTCGGAGCCAAAAAAGATATAAACGTAAAGAGAACAGAAACTTGCAAGACATGTAACGGCGAAGGAACCGCACCGGGAACCCACAAGCACACCTGTGACAAATGTAATGGAACAGGTAAGATCAGGACCGCCACATCATCACCATTTGGAAGATTTACTCAAGTGAGCGCCTGTGATAAATGCAAAGGAACTGGAGAGATCATAGACACACCATGTCCAGATTGTAAAGGTCACGGAACGAGAGTGGTAAATAAAAAGATAACCATCGACGTACCAAAGGGAATCGATGACAAGATGATCTTGACCCTAAGGGAAGAAGGAGACGCAGGACTAAACGGCGGACCAGCAGGAGATCTCTACGTCTATGTAAGAGTGAAAGAAGACCAAATATTCAAAAGAATGGGTAACGATTTGTACTTGGAACTACCAATCACCTACACAGATGCAGTGCTAGGAGGAAGTATCAAAGTACCGACACTTACAAAGCTTGTAGATTACGACATACCATCAGGCACAAAATCTGGAACCACATTTAGAATAAAAGGCGAAGGAGTGCCATACCTAAGAAAAGATGGAAAAGGCGACTTGGTGTTCAAAGTGGACATCCATGTGCCAAAGAAAATATCCGATGAAGAAAGAGAAATTCTAGAAGAACTTAGGAAAAAAGAAGGAAAAGAAATAAAGAAAGAAAGAGAAACATTTTTCGATAAAGTGAAAAAGTTTTTTGAATAGAATAGGGAATAATTTTGAATAGATGGGAGACCATCTATTTTTTTATTTTTATTTTTGGGTTTTGGGGGTTTGTAGCGGAAGCAAATAATCATCAGTGTTGACCTCACCGTAGTTATACCCGTTCGACTCCAGCTCCTTCGTCGCCTCCGCTCAGGGTGACTGTCTTCCTCTGGAACTTTTTTAGAGGACACCCTCTCAACTGTCGTCACCCTGAGCGAGGAAATTTATTTCCGAGTCGAACGGGTCTGACCTATATTTAACCAAGTCTTTGCAACTGCATAGTAGAGGAAGCAACCTGCTTCCATAAACTTAGATACTAAATTCTATTAACTTAGGCGATAGCCGTACGACAACCATTCTTACTATTCATCCTCGTAGCGGAAATCCAGGTTCCACAGCCGAATGGCGTAGATTCTTTAAATAATGCAAATAATTAGCACCTATCGAGGGACAACCATGCCAACCTCATCAATAATCTAACCCCACCAGGGGAGAGATCCTTCGACTCCAAAGGCTGTCGCCTTTTCCGCTCAGGATGACCGTGTGAAGGAGTAGACCCCGCTATGGTGACTGTCTTCCTCTGAAACTTTTTTAGAGGACACCCTCCCAACTGTCGTCACCATGAGCGAGGAAATTTATTTACGAGTCGAACGGGTCTGACCCATATTTAACCTAGTCTTTGCAAATGAAATCATCAATACTTGACCCCGCCACAGTTTAAATAATTCCTTAATTAATTCCGTACAGAGCCTATCGGCTATGGAAGCAAAATGCTTCCGTTACAAAATACCATATTCCTAAATTTCTTTTAATAACAAATTCAAAATCTTCCTCTAACCTATCCCATAGAATCCTTAGTCACAATCCTGGTATAGACACAACCTAAGCCACTGCAAGTGATTTTTGCTTTCGGCGTTAAGAAATTTTCCACTGTTTGAGCGAAGCGAGTTTGGAAAATTTTAGCCGAATAAGAAAATCACTACCAAAACCTCCTAATGCGAGGTGGGAAGAGGGAGCTCGAGGGAGAAGGGAGGAAACTGCGAGTCTCGAAGAGAAAACCGCAGGTTTTTTTGAGAGACGTTAATTCCCTCCCTCTCCCTCGTAAAAAAAGATTTGAAGAAGAAAGAATTGGTTTTGGTTATGTAAAAGATATTTATTTACATTTATTTTTATGGTTATAATAATCATCTATGTTGGACCCCACCAGGGTTATACCCATTCGACTACGACGGTTCCGCCTTGCTCCACCGTCTCCGCTCAGGGTGACTGTCTTCCTTTGGGTACTTTTATAGAGAATATTCTCCCAACTACGGTCACCCTGAGCGAACGAAGTGAGTCGAACGGGTATAACCTCTGAAGGTGAAGTTTTTGCAAATGAAATCATTATTGTATAATCACATCAGTGTGACTGTCTTCTCTTGGTTTTACTAAAATAATTCCTATATCAAAAATATTTCTCCAAATTTCTATCATCATTTATTAAACTTTATATTCATAATATAAAACGGCTTAAAATAGCCATTTTCTATTGACAACTACAAAGAAAAGTTATAATATTATTATGAAAGAAAATTAAGTATCTTTTAAGGTTACCTTCGGGTAGTTTTTATCTGATGACAGTTCTTGCGATAAAGAGCCTGGTTTATGTCTGATGTGACAGATTTATAGGCTAAAAAGTGGTTCTGGTTCAGAGTTTTTACAAGAAAAAATTAAGAAACAAAAAAGCATCTCACCTAAAAGACGTTTGGCCGTCTTTTTTTTGTTGCAAATTTTTATTGCGATAGATTTAAGATAGGTAAATTAAGAATAGGAGTGAAATAATGCTAAATAAAAAACTTAATTTTTTAGATTTATCCTTTAGATCTCTTCTAAGGATTGTTTTAGGCAGCGGGATTCTCGCTTTTGCCGTGTTGAATGTGCATGACCAAAGTTTTGTCACTGAAGGTGGTATCCTTGGTCTTATGCTATTTTTTAAGAAGATGCTTGGGATTGATCCTTCGATATCTTCTGTTGTGCTTGATATTTTGTGCTACATTTTGGGTTACAAAATCCTCGGTGGCGATTTTATCAAGAAGTCCATGGTGGCGACCATTTTATTTTCCGTTTTTTAAGTATTTTTAAATTTACTGGAACTATTTTACCGCCTCTTTATGACAGCCCTCTTGTGGCTGCTGTACTTGGTGGGGTTTTAATCGGACTTGGTTGCGGTCTTGTGGTTACTGAAGGTGGTGCTACTGGCGGTGACGACGCTTTAGCTCTTGCCATTTCTGACAAGTTTAACCTAAGTCTAGCCATGGTATACATCATTTGTGATATAGTTGTGCTTGCTATGTCTATTAGCTATATTCCTGTGACTCAACTTGTGTTTTCTCTTATCACGACTACGATTAGTTCTGTGATTGTGGGACAGATTGAGCTTAAGGGTAGAGTGGCTATGGCTGCAAGTGCGTAACAATGATATTAAATTCTAAAATAAAAAGTATTGGATAAGTTTCCAATACTTTTTTTTATTTATTTACTAATATTTACTTTTT
>NZ_AWXD01000022.1:0-41529 GCF_000478945.1 Peptoniphilus sp. BV3AC2
ATATGACTTAACATTCTATTTCAAAACAGGGGTTAAAGATAGTCAAGATTCAAATAATTTTAAAGATAAAAGAAAAAATGCCAAAGACAATGATATTGATAAATTGTGCTCCTGCAAGAATGACGAGGATAAAAAATTATGTTCCCAAGCAAAAGACAACGCATGTGGAGTGCATAGCGTTGATACAAAGAGTGAAATCGTGAAAATCCTGCATTTTAAACAGTTTTACAAGCATTAATGTCTTTAATGGAGATGGCGATGGAGAACGAAAAAAAGTCCTGAAAAATTATATTGATGTTTATGTTTGTATTGATATGGTGTGTGGAGATACAAAGAACGATTTAGGAAGCGAGGAATAAGCAAAGCTGAAAAGCTCTACTATACAGCCCTTATAGGATATATCTGGTATGAAGCTCCATTTAATTTGATGTATAGCAGCGGTATGGGAAGTATACAAGCTGCTATAAAAAAATTGCTTAATTGTGGATATATTAAGTATGAAGAAGCTATTGAAAATGGGCGATATAAAACAATTATTCAATAACGTATAGAGGAAAACAAAATTTCATTGAGTGGGTATCTGCTCCAATGGAAATACAGAACAGCAAAAATCCTGAATTGGCTAAATTATACTTTATGGGCTTTTCAACAAAAGAAAAACGTGAGTCAGGATTACAAGAGTATATTTTAAAGTTAAAAAACACTATGATATGTTGAATGCACTTTGTAAGGAAGCAGAAAAATTCAAAGTTTTGATGAAAATAAGGATATTCTTCATTACCAGTTCACTGCAACTCGATATGGAAAAGATCTTATGAAATTCAATATCGAGTGGTGGCAAAAACTTCTTGATGAAATGAAAGGAAGCAAGATTTGAAATCAATAAAGTTAGTTAATTCACCAATCACATATTTTATCAGTGGAAGAGATTATTCTGAATGGATACTTTTTATTCACGCTGCTTTTGTCAATCATAATATGTTCAAATCACAGTTTGAATACTTTCACAACAAATACAATATTTTAGCTGTTGACATTATTGGTCATGGGCAGTCAACGGATACCCAAAAAGGGGATGGCATAGATAAAATGTCAGAATGGATATTCGAAATCTTAAAGGTGGAAAATATTGAAAAAGTACATATTGTCGGTGTTTCATTAGGAGCAGTATTGGCACAGGATTTTGCGAATCATTATCCAAACTCAGTAAGTTCAATGGCTTGCTTTGGAGGATATGATATCAATAATGTTGATATTAAAATGCAAAAGCAAAATGGTGCGAAACAGAAGGTGATGATATTGAAAGCTCTCTTTTCGATTAAGTGGTTTGCAAAAGAGAACAAGAAAATTTCTGCATATACTTTACAGGCACAAGATGAGTTTTTTGACATGAACATACTTTTTCCTAAAAAATCATTTATTTTTATGGCAAGTCTCAATAGTATGATAAATAAGTATAAAACTGGAAAACGAAATTACCCTTTGTTGATTGGATGTGGAAGCTTTGATATTCCAATGGAATTAGAGGCAGTAAAACAATGGAAAATAAGTGAGCCAAATTGTAGGGTAGCCATTTTTGAAAATGCAGGACACTGTGTCAATATGGATGTGCCACAAGAGTTTAATGAAACTGTAGAGGATTTTTGGACAAGTGCAGAATAAATAGACTGAAAGGATATTGTTTTTTATGAGAAAAATTGAATGCTGTGGGAAAACAAATCCCAGTTTTTCTAACTGAAAATATAAATTAAATAATACAATAGAATATTATTTTGAAAACAGTTAACGATCTAACGAACTCTATAATCTACTTTCAGATGAAGATGTCATGGAATTTATAGAACCGCCTTTTTCATTGGAAAAAACAGCGAATTTTCTAAATAGTGTCGTACTGATTGACCCTCCTTCGAATTTGGTTGGATACTCAATAAGAGATACTGGGGGAAAGGATATGCCAATGAATTAACAAAAGCCTTTATAAATCGTAGTTCAGAGATAGGGAAAAACTTGATTATTGAGTGTGCTCCGAACCAGGAAAATTCCAAACGAATTGCGATGAAAAATGATTTTGAATTTATTGGAGAAAGTGATGGCTGCAGTGTATTAAAAAGAAAAGCCGATTAATAAGATTTGAAAAGGTGGCAAAGTGAGAAATTGGAAGTTAGGAGGAGATGAAGCTGCATGAAAGAATATATCGTGAGTTTAGAAAAAGAATTTTCGTTGATAGAAAATGGCTTCAAAGAGGAGGAAAAAAGAGCCTTTGCAGATTACAAATCTAATGATAATGAATATATAAGAAAATTAGCATTTTTAGCATATAAATCTGATACCTATCAAGTTAGAATGTATGGTGTATTTCTTTTTGGATACTTATCTGAGCAAGATGATATTTTAGCATTTATGAGAGATGAAGTTTCCAAAGATGATAATTGGAGAGTTCAGGAAGTATTGGCGAAGGATTTTGATGAATTTTGCAAGAAAATAGGATATGAAAAAGCACTTCCAATAATTGATGAATGGTTAAAAAACAATAATCCTAATACAAGGAGAGCAGTTACAGAGGGACTTAGAATATGGACAAGTAGACCATATTTCAAAGATAATCCGAATGAAGCTATCAGACGAATTGCTCCATTAAAAGAAGATACGAGTGAATATGTTAGAAAATCGGTAGGGAATGCTTTAAGAGATATTAGTAAAAAATTTCCAGAGTTAATTAAAGCTGAACTCTGCAACTGGAAGTTAGAAAGCAAAGAAATAAATCAAGTATACAAATTAGCGAGTAAGCTTGTAAGCTGACAACTCCCAGTTTGTCGAGGCAATACCTTTTAACGATAACCTTATGCTATCGTTAAAAAGTTCATGGATATGTTCCTACATACAGGCAAGACTTCATGACATACTTAGTGTTCACTTGTTTCAAGTTGAAGCCCTAACACTTTTTGTGAGGCCATTTGAAGAATAATCTCATAAGAAAATGTAGGTCTCATGTCATGAATCTCCAAGAGAAGTGTCCGTTAGGGCGCTTAGATTGGCAAGATTCGACGGTTGAGACGGTAGCATTGGTGTCAAGAAAATAAAGCGAAATTTTATATTGAAGGGTATTAAATCTTATTTTAAAATTTAAAAATAATTAAATAAATTTCACAAGAAAAATATGAAAGCATCTACGAAAGTAGGTGTTTTTTTATGCATAAATTCAAGAATAGTACAATCAAAATATATAGATTTTAAATTTTTCAAGGTGTATAATAAAAATGAAAAAATATATCATTTTAAAAAGAAAGGAGCGGAGTTTATGACATTGTACAAGACTATTTTAATTGGTCTTTTCGGATCATTCTTAATGTTTTTGGGAGATATGATTCTTTATTATGATAAAGATGGCTATGATAGCAAGGACAAGATAAATAGTGTCATCACAATAATGAAAAAGCTTAGCGTAAAACGACTATATCTTGGTGGTCTTTTAGGTCCGATAGGAGCATTTTTATACAGTCTTGGGTTTTACCACATTGTTCTAGCAAGCCAAGGAAAATATGAAAATCTAGGATGGATTTTGTTTATAATAAATAATCTTGGCACAATTCTTGGGGGCGCATACCATCTTCAGTTTGCTTACCTGGGTCTTTTATCAAGGCACAAAGGTAAGGAAAGTTTTGATGAGTTTTTAAAATTTTTAAAATTTCAAGCCAAGTTTGTTTTTAGTGTAATGGCTCTAGGCAATCTAGGACTTTCTATAATGATGCTATCTGGAATGATGATTTTTCCGAGATGGCAGGTCTTATTCACTCCATTAGTTCTTGTAATTTTAACCCCACTTCTTGGTAAATTGCCCAAGCGCTTACATATGATTATCTGTGGTGGCTGGTTCAACTTAATATATTTTATTTACTACTTATCTTTAATTATTAGCTTTAGTTAAAATTTTTTAGGAGAGAAGATATGAAACTTTTATATTTTTTTGATGATAAAATAAAGCCCATTACCATGCGCGGTAAATTTTACTGTAATCCAGAAGATACTGGAATGCTCTCAGATGGGATAAGTGCCATTAGAGAATATGATGTAAACCTATGGTTTTACACCAAAAATGGTAAAACTATTGCATTCGATAGCGGGCACATCAATTACGATAATATTGATTGCGATTTTAAGAAAATAAATATAAATCCAGATAAGATCGGACATTTATTTTTAACACACTTAGATACTGATCATGCTGGCGGAATTGACTTAACGGGAAGAAATATTTTTCCAAAGGCTCATGTCTACATGGGTGCTGATGAAGAAAAATATATGACAAGAGAAATTCGAAGAAAGGGAGTATTTCATAACTGTGTGAAAATCGCTGATGGATGGACTCCTATCAAAGATATTTCAATCTTTGAGGTTGACGGAATAAAGGTGGAAGCTATTCCTGTTCCTGGCCATACTGTTGGTCACACTGTTTACATAGTCGATGACAAGATTTTAATATCCAGAGATTGCCTTGTCATTAATGAAAATGGTGGTTATGCTTTCTTTGATTTTTTCACTCAAAATCCAAAGAAGAATAAAGAATCTTTAATTAAACTAAGAGATAGATTAAAAGATTATGATTTAAAATACGTTTGTACAGGACATAGCGGAATGCATCCTTATTCAGAAAAGATTTTTAAACACATTGATAAGAGTGCAACTTTCGGTAAGACAAATCCATTTCACAAAGATGGTGAATACAATCCTTTTGATAAGAAAACAGAACCTGATTATAGAAACTGGGTTCCTAAAAGAATGTTGAAGGCTAAGATTATTGAAAGTCTAGTATGTCTTATTTTATTCATCTTATTTGGTGCAAGTGACCTCATTCTTCAAGGAAGACAAAGGATCATCTGGGGACTTATCCTAGGGATAGGATTCCTTATACTCCTATTAATTACTGCCTGGGTTATCATCTTGTATAGGGCCTTTGATTACAATGGTAAGAGGAAGCTTGCTAAAGTCATAATAGATGGGACTGCTGACTATGTAAAGATCCCAGATGGTGGCGTAGGCTTGGATGTTGGCTGTGGTAGCGGGGCACTTACCATAGCTTGTGCAAAGAAAAATCCAAAAGCGACAATGGTGGGTTGTGATATTTGGGGGGCTCATACAAAAGTGAATTTTCTAAGGAACTCTGTAAAAATAATGCAAAATTAGAGGGAGTAGAAAATGTTAGATTTGAAAATGGTAATGCAGTGAATCTTCCTTTTGAAGATGAAAGTTTTGATGCAGTAACTAGCAACTATGTTTATCACAATATAACGGGGAAAAATAAACAAAAACTTTTACTGGAAACATTACGTGTACTTAAAAAGGGTGGAGTTTTTGTTATCCATGATTTGATGAGTAAGTCAAGATATGGAGATATGAATAAATTTATGGAAAAGCTGAAAAAAGATGGCTTCGAAGATGTGCAATTAATTGATACAACAAAGGGTCTTTTTATGAGTCACAAAGAATCTTTATTCCTTGGACTTTCTGGCTCAGCTCTTCTTATTGGGAGAAAATAAAATTGTATATAAATTAGTATAAAAATTTTAGAAAATTGATGAGGTATGCAATATGAAATACAATGGTTTTTATTTTTGGTTATTTAAAAGGCCGATGAAAAAAGTTCTTATAGAGAAGTATGGAATAGAATATGCTTCAGATTATAAAAAGAGCAAAAAAATTTATCGAGAACTTGTAGAAAACATGGATAATTTTGATAACAAGAGCTAATAATTCTTTATAGATTTATTAAAAAACAAATTGGCAAAAAGTGTTACAGCATATTTAAGTAATAAGTATTGTACATTACATTGAAAAAGATATTTAAATTATAGAGGAACTTATGAAATTAATTAGACCGGATAGGAAATATATCCAAAGCTATATAGAAGCAAATGAAGAAGATGAAATTTTTAGACCGAATGCAGAAAGGCGTTTTAGAAACTATGAAACAATTGTAGAGAGTTCTTATAATTTGGAACATGGTATAAATTTACCTATAGATTATGTTAGAGCTACTACATTTTGGTTGATAGATAATGAAAAATTTATTGGTGAAATTAATATTAGGCATGAATTAAATTCATTTTTAATTAACTATGGTGGTCATATAGGGTACGAAGTTAGACAATCTGAATGTATGAAGGGCTATGGAACAAAAATGCTTTCTATGGCACTTAAATATTGTAAAGAGGCTTTGAATCTAAATAAGGTTTTGATTACATGTGATGATGACAATATCGGATCAATAAAAGTTATAGAAAATAATGGTGGGATTTTGGAAAACAAAGTGAAAAATATATTACCAAGAGGAAATGTTACAACAAGAAGATATTGGATTAATATATAGGAAAGAAGATCAATTTAATCTGTGCAATATTTAAACCAATTGACATATTCCCACAAACAAGGTTTTTGAAAAATTTCAAATTTTATCCATATTGACCACTCAAGCCACTGAGAAGCTGTTGTGTTCATGTCAAGAAATTAAGTTTTGAAGGAGTTAAATATGAAAACAGTAGAAACAGAGCGTTTAATACTTAGAGTTCCTACTCTTGATGATTTTGATGAATTATATTCTGTTCATGCAAATCCTGAAACTAATATTTTTAATCCAGGATGGAAAAAGCCAAGTAAGGAAGAATTTTTAGATACTTTAAATACAATTATCGACCATCATAATAAGTATGGGTTTGGATATTATTCTTTAGTAGATAAATCTGACAAAAAAGTATTTGGATTGTGTGGTTTAAGATATACATCAATAAGAGATAAAAAGTATTTAAATCTGTATTATAGAATAGATCCCTCTAAAATGAGAAAAGGATTTGTAAAAGAAGCAGCTACTAGAATAATTGATATCATAACCAGTGAATTAAACAATGAATACAAAGTAGTTGTACTAACTTTAGATAAAAATATTCCTTCAAGAAAAGTTGCTGAATCATTAGGCTTAAAATACGACAAAGATTTTGATGATTTGGGTGGGGAAGGAAACGTATATTATTTTAATTAATGATTTGTAGCTTCGAAATACTTAAATAAATTTCATAACAAAATGATAAAGCATCTACAAATGTAGGTGCTATTTTGTTTGTAAATTTAATTTTATGTAACAAGAATTTTTATCAAAATCTCCTATAGTATAGATATAATCTAATAAAAATATGCTATAATTAAATTAAGATTAAAGAAGTGTCATGTAATTTATAGGAGTGTGGAGTTTTTAGTCACAATTAAATTTATTAACTAGATTAGCTTTTTCAAATGTTAGAAATATAAATTTATTTTGTGATTTGCATTGGGAGGACATAGGATGAAATACAATGGTTTTTATTTTTGGTTATTTAAAAGACCGATGAAAAAAGTTCTTATAGAAAAGTATGGCGAAGTATATGCTTCGGAAATTATTAGAAAGAGCAAAGGTGTCTATAGAGATTTGGTTGAGAATATGGATGACATCGGTGCTGACAACCCAATGGTTTACAATGAAATGTTTGCTCTAGTATTTGTATCTCCATATTTAGCAAGCGATAAGAAGATTCCGCCAGAAACCATTCAAGAAATGATGCGCAGATCTCTCTACTATATTAAGTGGTTCTTTGCTATGACAGACTTAAATACAAAGAGAGGTAAGGCCAGCAATAAAAAGAATATAGTGAAGTATTATAAATGGTACACTCCAGAAAAAGAAAAACTTTATCCGACTTCTTTTAAGGTCGATTTCGAAGGCCAACCTTACGAAGATGCTTGTTACTATTGAATAACTCGTTGCCCAATATGTACATATACAAAGAAGCTAGATGTGTTTGAACTGATGCCACTTTTTTGTGAGCTTGATGATGTGATGATCACCCTTCAGCATGGAGTTTTACATAGGAAAGAAACCATCGCTAAGGGAGGAGACTACTGCGATTACTTCATCCTAGGAGACAAAGAGCAATAGATAATTTATTATTTGTAGTCTATTTGATTTAAATAATTTTAATTAAGGGAAAAGAAATGAAAATCATTACATATGGAAATAAAAATAATAAATCAATATTTTTTATTCATGGTCTTGCCTCTACTGCGGATCTATGTTTCAAACTTCTTTTGCCATATTTGCAAGATTATTTTGTAATTTTCTGTGAATTGGACGGACATTATGGAAGTAAACCAAAAGATTTAACTTCAATGGAAGAAACCATAGATTCCATAGAGAACTACATATTAAATGAAATGGGCGGGAGTCTCTATGGGCTATGTGGATTTTCCATGGGAGCGACCATCGCTGTTGAACTCATTGGAAGAGGAAATATTTCTATTTCAAAAGTCCTTTTAGATGCGGCGATTACTGCTGAATTGGGCTTAATGGCTATGCCCTTTACCTATGCTTTTATCGTAGGGACAAGTAGAATTAAAAATAAAAAGCCAATACCTAAATTTTTATTAGATAAGATTATGGGCAAGGATAATCTAAGCATAATAGAAATGATGTATCCGCAAATTTCAAAAAATACGATTAAAAACGCCTGTAACTTTATCTATCATTACAAAGTTCCAGAAAATTTAACCAAGTTTTCAAGTCCGGTAATGTTTTGGAGGGGAAGCGAAGAGCCAATCCCTGCAAAAAGTGAAAAGATATTAAGAGAGTATCTTCCACAAATGAAAATAGAAGTATTTGAAGGAATGGGTCATGGACAATTTCTCCACGAGCATCCCAAAGAATATGCGGAGAAACTAAAAATATTTTTGGAAAATAAATAAGGAGAATATTATGGATATAACAAGAGCAATATTAGATGGAATCGCAATGGCTGCTATCTTTAACGGTGCAGTGGCAGCTTTTGTACTGATTAACCCGAGATTTTTCTTCGATTCTTATCCAAAAGAAATACAAAATTCGGCTCCGGAAAAGATGACAAAAGAAGAGAAAAGAATAAATTTAATACTTACGATTATAATTTCAGGAATCTGTTTTATATATGGAGTTACCACTCTTTTACATACAGGAATAAAAGGGCTTAGAGAACTTTTTTGGATGAGCTATATTCAGTGGATAATATTAAACTTGGGAGATTTTTTTCTATTGGATTTACTTTTGTTCCAAGGAAAGTACAAGGATAAGATAGTCATACCAGGCACAGAAGGACATGAGGACTACGAATTTGGAAATTGGATGAAACATTTAGCTATTAAGGAACATTTTATCTTGATGCCATTTTTACTAATACCAATCGTATCTATAGTCCAAGCATGGCTAGTTATTCTAGTTGGATTATAAAAATTACTAAATTTGGGCACAGAAATGCGAGAAATATTCTTTAAAAAACACAAATAATATAAGATAATAATTTATAACAAAAATAAATTTAACTAAAATCACGAGGAGAATAATTTGGAAATTAGAAAAATATTAAAATCAGATTTAGAAGACTTAGCAAGATTAATGGTGGAAGTATTTAACATGCCGCCTTGGAATGATACATGGACAGAAGAAACAGCTTCCGAGTCCTTGCTTTCACTAATAGATGCACCTGGATTCTATGGCAATGTCATGGTCGAGGGTACTGCCATAATCGGAGCGATAATGGGTAACAAAAGATTGTATTCCACAGAAACCACCTACTATCTCTATGAGTTTTTCGTTTCAGATAAATATAGAGGAAAGGGAGTTTCGAAAAAATTATATGAGAAGACTATGAGCGAATTGAAGAAGGAGGGAGTAAGCGGAGCCTTCTTCACAACGATTAGAAATAGCGCAGCATATAAATTTTATATAAAAGAAGGAGCATGGGATTTAGAAGATTCCGCTTGTTTCTACCACAAATTTTAAAATATTAATTCACCTATTAAAAGTAGGTGTTTTTTATTGAATAAATTTAAAATTAGTAGAAAAAAAGCAAGTTTTAATTATTACGATATTTAAGAAATTCCTTAAGTAATTTGTAAGAAATAGTTAGATGTTTTGTAAAAATTATTTATTATAATACGGTCATAGATACAAGAAAGATATCTAAATAAAACTTAAGGAGAAAAAATGAAAACAAATTTAAAAAGAAAAATAGGTTCAATTATACTAATAGGATGTCTAGCTCTAGGTCTAGCTGCCTGCGAAAAATCAAATGCATCTGATTATTCAACTGGGATGGTTACAAGAGAAGAAATACAAAGTGAATTTGTAGAAACTTGTAAGAATCTTAATTGGCCAGAAGGTTACGAAGTTCCAAAAGAAATCGATGAAAAAGAAGACGGCGCAGATTATGAAAAAGGATTTGGAAATACAAGAGCAAGCATGTATTGGGAAGCAGCTTGGGAAAAAGAATGGTTAAACACTTATAAAACAGATCCAGCAAGAGCCGAAAAAGCATTAAAAGAACTAGAAAACGCAAAAATGATGCCATACATGTCAGAAGACAAGTGTGACGATGCTACAAGGGAATATTTCGATAAAATCATGGAACAAGCTAAGAATGGAGATCCATCAGGATTCGAAGAAAATATAAAATTAAACGCACCTGAATAATTTTTCATATCTTGTCCATAATATAAAAACAAACTTCTAGATTAATCTAGGAGTTTTTTTAATTATACAAATAAATAATTTTTAAAATCGCCTAATTCTTTTTTTATCGCCTAAAAAATGATATAATTTAGGAGATAATAGGAGGATTAGGTGATGCGAAATTTTGATTATTCTAAATTAAATAGTATAAAATGGGATGGAGAAATTTTAAATTATATTTCCAAAATTGGAGAATACAAGGGTAGACAAGAGCTTTTTCTGAGTCAAAAGCCAAAAGTTTTAGACACTCTAGTGGAACTTGCAATTATCCAAAGTACAGAGTCTTCGAATAAAATTGAAGGGATAAGCACAACTAATACAAGGTTAAAAGATTTAGTTCTAAAAAAAATAAAACCAAAAAACAGAGATGAAGAAGAGATATTAGGCTACCAAGATGTTCTATCCACAATCCACGAGTCTTACGAATTTATACCAATTACACCAGAGATAATTCTGCAGCTTCACAGAGATCTATTTAAATACTCTGAGAAATCTATTGGAGGAAAATTTAAAAATACACAGAATCTAATAACGGAAACCCTCTCAAATGGAGAAAGGATAGTTAGATTTACCCCACTTAAACCTTATGAAACTGAACAGGCTGTCAGGATGATTTGCAAGTCATATAACGAAGAAATAGATAGGGGAGAGGTCAATCCTCTCATACTAATTCCAACATTTGTCCATGATTTTTTATGCATTCACCCATTCAATGATGGAAACGGAAGGATGTCGAGACTTCTAACCACCTTGCTTCTCTATAAACTAGGCTACGTAGTGGGAAGATATATAAGTCTCGAAGAAAAAATAGAAAAAACTAAGAATGTTTATTACGACGTTCTTCAAAAAAGTGGTTATGGTTGGCATGAAAATAATGAAGATATAAACTTTTTTGTAAAATATATTTTAGGTATTATTTTATCGGCTTATAGAGATTTTGAAGAGAGAGTAGATATATTTGATACTAATCTTTCTGCCTTTGAACAAGTTGAACAAGCCGTAGCTAGGAAGATAGGTAAATTTACCAAGAGTGAAATAATGGAACTTACCCCATCAATAAGTAAATCATCCGTAGAAAATTCACTAAAAGAATTAATAGAGAGAAATGTAATTGAAATGCATGGAAAGGGTAGGGCGACTTACTATATAAAAAAATAATTTTATAATAATATTTTACCTTCTATATAAAGCTATATAAGCATTAGTAATTAAACTAGCTTACTTTTGATTAAAAAAACATAATAATACAAAATAATTTAAAAATTGCTTTTAGAAAATAATATAAAATTCTAAAAGCATTTTTTATTTTAATATTAAAAATAAATTTTGTCATATCTCGAACATTAATAGTTTCAACTACTCTATAAAACGGTTAAATTATATTTTAACAATCTAATCTAACATGAATTGTGAGCTAAAATACTTTTGAGAATTTATTATTAAAAAAGTCAGAATTTACGATGTTTATAAGTAAGAAAATCGTTTGCTTTTTATAATTTTATCTTATAAAATCAGGGTAAAGGAGGTAGATCAGAATGAAAATTGCAGATTTAAAATCAATTCATATTTTTGAAGGTATAGATGATAAAATTTTAGATAAAATTTGTAAATTAGATATAGACAAGGCTCATTTAATGCCAGGAGATATGGTGGTTTGTGAAGGGGAAGAGGTAGACAGTCTTATAGTAATTAAATCTGGTCTACTTAAACAGGCAAAGTACCTAGAAGATGGTTCAGAAAAGACAATCGCATACTATTATGAGAATGAAGTTTATCCTTTACATCTATTGTATGCAGGGATTAGATTTTGGCCTTATGATATTTATGCTGAGTTTGAAAGTGAGATTTTCTACATTCCATGGGATGGGTTAAAAGAGATAATAGCTTCTGAAAAGAGTCTTTTGCACAATGTCTTACTTTTCACTGCCAACTGCACATGCCATACAAAGATCATATTAAATGCTACAAGGTATAAAAAGGTTCAAGAAAGAATCGCATATTGGTTAACGATGAAAAAATATATCCGTTATAACAAGATACCTATTACTCAGAAAATGCTATCCGATACTTTAAGAGTCACTAGGCCAAGCCTCAATCAAGAACTAAAGAAACTTGAGTCCTTAGGTGTCATTAACATTGAGACGAATAACATTGAAGTAATAGATGAAGAATATTTAAAAGAAATTATTGAAAATATTTAGAAAACATTTTCAAATGTTCGTATGATAACTTGCTACACTGAAAAATAGTTGGTAAGATGTATACAGAAAGCAAAGCTCAAGACTAAATAACAGTGTTTCATAGCTACATATGGGTTTTAAGCTTTTATCTTTTATCTTCATTCCGAGCTCAAATGAAGATAATGTTAGAATTAATGAAAACGATACTTTGAATAGTAAAGGAGATTTAAAAATGACAGAAAAAATGAACCCGGAATTTAAATTTGTTGACGGATACGGATTTAACGAAGACTTACTTAAGGAAGCATTTGCTGAAGCAAGAAAGATTTATAAAGAAAGAGGATTCATGAGAAACATGGGTCAAGGAAAAGCACCAGCTATAACTACAGTTGATATGGCTAAAGCTTGGATGAGTGAAGGACACCCATTCACTTGTGATAAATCTGAAGAAGTTTGTGCAAACGCACTTAGAGTTCTTGAAGCTGGAAGAAAAGCTGGAGTTCCTATATTCCATACTACTACAGGATACACTGGAGATAAACAATGGGACCTTCCAAGATGGGATGAAAAAATACCTATGAGCGCACTTGACATTGACAGTGAGTGGATGGAAATAGATCCTAAACTTAAACCACTTCCAGAAGAACCAGTTATCCATAAGAAATACGCTTCTAACTTCTTTGGTACTCACCTAGCTCATATCCTTACATTCTTAGGAGTTGACACTGTAATAGTAATGGGAGCTACTTCTTGTGCATGTGTTAGACACACTGTAATGGACTCAACAGGATACGGATTTAAGACACTTATCCCTGAAGGAACTGTTGGAGACAGAGTTCCAGGCGTTGTTGAATGGAATATGTTCGACATGGAAGCTAAGTTTGCTGACGTTCTTCCAGTTGATGAAGTTGTTAAGTACCTAGAAAGCATTGACAGTTCTGTTTATACTAAACACGAAAGAAAACTTGACAAATAAAACATATTTTAATAATTAAACTAATACGCTGAGGCAATTTAGGGCATTACGCTATAAATGCCCAGCGTTTTTTTATAAGGAGATGCTATGAAAAAACTATTAATTAAGAATGGTACTATTATTTCTGCTACTTCTGAATATGTGGCTGACATATTAGTTGAAGGCGAAAAAATAAAAGAAATTGGTATAGATCTACCGGAAGATGGTTGTGAAGTTATAGACGCTACTGGCAAGTATGTATTCCCTGGTGGAGTAGACGAGCACGTGCACATGGGACCTTTTGGTTCTTATTCATTCGAGACTTCTCACGCAGCACTAGTGGGTGGAACTACAACTATCGTAGACTTCGCTCCACAATTCAAAGGCAAGACTCTTATTGAATCTTTACAAGAGCACGAAAAAGAAAATGCAATAGGCAAGGCATCTTGTGACTATTCATTCCACTCAATGGTAATGGACAACGATCCAGATTTACTTATGAGAAGTATTCCTGAACTTGCTGAAAATGGAGTTGCAAATATTAAATTCTTCATGGCATACAAGGGAACACCTTTCTATGCAAATGATGAACTTATTATACAAGGGATGGCTGAAGCTAAGAAATATGGTTTAACATCCATGCTTCACTGTGAAAACGGAGACTTTATCGAAGCTTTAGCTAAAAAATACAAGGCTGAAGGAGTTAAAGATCCTATAGGACACTCTCTATCTAGACCACCGATAGTTGAAGACGAAGCAACATTTAGAGGAATTCAAATGGCAAAAATAGCAGATTGTCCTCTATATGTAGTGCATGTCACAACTAAAAATGCAATGAGATTTATTAAAGAAGCTAGAGAAGAAGGATATAGTGTATATGGTGAAACTTGTACACATTACCTAACTCTAGACGAGTCAAACTTCTTAAAACCTGATTTCGAAGGTGGAAAGTACGTATGTGCACCAGCACTTAGAACTAAAGATCACTTAGAAGCACTATGGGACGGAGTTGACAAGGGATACCTAACAGCAATTGGATCTGACAACGCAGCAGTTAAGGGTGGATTCGAATCTAAGAAAAAAGGTATCGATGATTTCACAAAGATTCCTAACGGATGTCCGGGTATGCAAAACAGACTTTACATGATTTGGACACAAGGCGTTATGAAGAATAAAATTACAAGACAAAAATTCGTTGAACTAACTTCAACTAACCCTGCAAAAGTATGTGGATTCTATCCTCAAAAGGGAGCTATACTTCCAGGCTCAGATGCAGACATCGTAATCTACAACCCAGAAGTTAAGGGCACTATCACATTCAAAGATAACTACGAAGGCAGTGACTACGAAACTTACGAAGGATTCGAAAGATCTGGAATATGTGAAAAAGTATTCTTAAGAGGAAAGTTAATGGCTGAAAATGGAAAATATGTAGGCGAAAAGGGAACAGGAAGATACATTAAACAAAAAGCTTACGCACTTCCATACGACAGATACGTTCCAAGAAAAAAGTAAAAATTTAAATTTAGAGGGAGAGTTTAACTCTCCTTTTTTAATAGGCAACAAAAATTTTCGAGTTTTGATTAATAATAAATCCAGCGTTATAATAAAATTACGAATGTAAAAATGTTCATAAATCAAAAGGAGATTATTATGAAAAAATCAAATAAATCCATTATTGTAATTATTCTACTTTTGTTAACATTACTACTATGTATATTTAAAAACTATGTATGGACGCCATTTTCAAATGGGCCAGGCAATATAATCATCAGAAAATTTAATTTCATCTCCACCATCCCAATAGGATATGGAATATTTTTCCCGATACTTGTGGTTATTATAGCCGTGACACTACTATTGCTACAGTTACTACAAATGTTTAATATTATTAAAATAAATAGAAAAACCAAATTAATCTTAGCAGGGCTTGAGATAGTATTTTTATGGCTTCCTGTAATAATCGGCATGCAAATATTTAACATAGGGCTAGTATATATTTCTATTTTATTAGTTGGATATTTGATTTTTGATTAATAATAAATCGAGGGTTATAATAAAATTACGAAGGTAAAAATGTTCATAAATCAAAAGGAGATTATTATGAAAAAAGAAATTAAGACCACTGCAGCTATTTTTCCAATGCCTGTGCTTATGATTTCAACTTTCAATGAAGATGATACAGTTGACGTGATGAATGCGGCTTGGGGAACTATGTTAAGTATGGATATGGTTGCACTAAATCTATCTGAAACTCACAAGACAGTTGAAAATATAAAGGCAAGAAAGGGATTTGTAGTCCACATAGCAGATGCGAAACATATGGTAGAAGCAGATTGGTTCGGCGTTGTAAGCGGAAGAAAAGATGCAGAAAAGTTTGCAAAATCCAAGATGACTTTTGAAAAATCTAAACTAGTGGATGCTCCTATAATCAATGAATTTCCAATAGCAATTGAATGTGAGTTCGTTGAATACCAAGGCGGAGAAAAGGGAATAGGTGTAATCGGAAAAGTACTTAGAACCTCTGTCGAAGAAGCTAATCTAAAAGATGGCAAGGTGGAGGTGGACTCACTAGAAGCTATTGCTTTCGATCCATTTACCAGTGGATATTACAAAGTAGGCGGAAGAGTCGGTAATGCTTTTAAAGACGGTTTACAACTTAAATAAAATTTTAAAAATATAAGTAAATTTTAAGACCAAGATTCTTATTATAAGTGTCGTGGTCTTTTTTTGTAATTTTAAACCGATATTATCAGGTTATTTTGTTAAATTAAAATTTTATGATACGATAAGTATAGTAAAAAAAGAAATTAGGGAGATTTATGAATAAAAAAACAATAAGCATAATTCTTGCCTATGTAGGTGTGCTCACCGGAGCAGGACTTGCAAGTGGCCAAGAACTTATGCAATACTTTATACCATTTGGTAATGCCGGACTTTATGGTTTGGCAGCAGCAGGAGCACTTCATATATTTGTAGGTGGAATTATTTTGCAGATGGGTAGCCATTTCTTTGCAGATAGTCACATCGATGTGTTGCAAGAAGTGTCTGAGAAATATGTGACGAAATTTATGGACTTTTCACTACTACTCAACTGTTTTCTCATGGGATTTGTTATGATAGCAGGAGCAGGTTCAAACTTAAATCAACAGTTTGGAATAGCTCCATGGATTGGATCACTTATCTGTACCATTATGATTATCGTGGTAGGTATGCTTGACTTCGACAAGGTGACAAGAGTTATAGGAGCATTTACACCATTGGTGCTTGTGTTTACACTTATCGGAGGGATATATACTATCGCCAGGATAAGACCTGACTTTGCAGCCCTTGACACGTTAAGTAAGACACTTAAACCTTCAATTCCAAATATTTTTATTTCAACTATAAATTATTTTGGAATGTGTATGATTTCTTGCATATCTATGGCATTCGTTCTTGGCGGAAGCAAGACCGATTCAAAAGAAGCAAGACAAGGTGGAATGGTAGGAGGAGCACTCGTTGCTATACTAACTGGACTTATAGGATTCACGCTCTATATAGATCTTGAAAATCTTTTAGATGCAGATATTCCGATGCAGATAATTTTGGAAAATATCCATCCATACTTAGGACTTGCAATGTCTATAATAATATTTGGAATGATATTTAATACAGCTATTTCGCTATTCTATTCAGCTGCAAAAAGACTGTCAAACACGGAAGGCAAATTAAAACAGAATTTGATAATATTTACATCGGTAGGATTTGGACTATCATTTTTTGGATTTAAAAAGCTGATGTCGATCCTATATCCAATACTCGGATTTATCGGAACTGCTTTAGTAATCATACTTGTAGTAGCATGGATAAGAGAAAGAGATTCCATAAAGTCTGAGCATAAAAAGAGAAAGATGATTAGTTTCTTAACTAGGAAGAAACTCGACGACGATATAGAATTTAATAAAAAAGATAGAGAAAATCTTGAGAGATTAGCAGAAGAATCAATAATTGACAATGACACTATAAAAGAGGCAGTAGAAGAGGAAGTAGAAGAAAAGCTGCAAGAAGAAAATAGCGATAGAGAAAACGAAGACTCAGTTTAGCACCTACATTTGTAGGTGTTTTTTATTAGCTTAAATCTTTGGAAAATTATATAAATTTTTATAAAAAGTTGCTTATTCAGATTATAATCTCGCCAATAGAAATTAATCGACGCCAAATTTACAAAAATGGCGAGTATAATCTCATGAGCATTGACTTTTGCTCGCCAAATCATATATAATGACGAAAACTAAAAAATAGTAGAGGTTAATATGATTTTTAGAAAAGCAAGTGCAAGTGATATAGATGCAATAGAAAGAATATACTATCAGATTCATCTGGCAGAGAAAAATGGTGAAGCAAATGTTGGTTGGGAAATGGGAGTGTATCCTGTTCGCAAAACTGCTGAATACGCTCTTAAAAGAGAAGATCTTTTTGTACTTGAAGATGATGGATTTATTATCGGTAGCGGAATAATAAACCGGAACCAAGTCGATGTTTATGCTAATGCCAATTGGAAATACAAAGCTGATCCATCGGAAGTAATGGTATTTCACACTCTTGTAATCGATCCAAATAAAAAGGGAAAAGGCTATGGCAGAGCTTTTATGAAGTTTTATGAAGAATATGCGCTGCAAAATAATTGCAAATATCTGCGTATTGATACTAATGAAAAAAATAAAATAGCAAGAAACCTCTATAAATCTCTCGGATATGAAGAAATTGGAATGATTCCATGTACATTTAATGGAGTCGAAGGCGTGAACCTAGTATTGATAGAAAAATATTTAAAAAATAATATATAAATGAAAAAGACTGGAAAACAAATACCAGTCTTTTTTGTGTTATCATCTTTTTTTAATTGAACCGAGGAGACCTCTTGCGATTTCTCGACCAATAGTTCTCGTAATTGTGCCAAGCATTGAGTCTATGCCTTTATCGATATAAGTCTTTTGGCTGCGACTGGATTTCTTAGCTCTTTCCAATTCTTTTCTTTGAGCTTCCAGTTCCTTTTGTCTTTGAGCTTCTAATTTTTCTTTCTCAGCTTCCAATTTTTCTTTTTCGATTCTTTCTAACAAAACTTCGTAGGCTGACTCTCTGTCGATTGCATCCTTGTACTTTGTGTAAAGTGGAGAAGAGTTAACCAAAGATCTATACTCTTCATCGGTTAATGTTTCAAAGGATGAATGAGGTGGAAGGATAAGTGCCTTGTCTGCCACAGTTGGCGCACCACTTTCATCTGCAAATGAAACCAATGCTTCACCTGTCCTAAGATTTATTATTTCCTCTTTGATGTCCATGGACTCATCCTGTCTAAATGTGTCTGCAACAGCGTTTATCGCCTTTAGTTCCTTAGGAGAATAAGCTCTTAGCTGATGAACGATTCTGTTTGAAAGTTGTGATGAAATAGATTCTGGCACATCGAGAGGATTTTGAGTTATAAAGAACACTCCCACACCCTTACTACGAACTAGACGAACCACTTGAATAATCTTCTCCTGTAAAACTTTAGGAGTGTTGTTAAAGAGCAGGTGAGCTTCATCAAAGAAGAACACAAGCTTAGGTCTGTCTAAATCTCCAACTTCTGGGAAGTTTTCATAGATTTCTGAAAGCAGGTATAGTAGAAGCATGGAGTAGAGAAGTGGATTAGAAATAAGTTTAGTTGCATTCAAAATATTTACAACACCCTTGCCACTTGCGTCGGTTCTAATTAGATCTCCAATGTCTATTGCAGGCTCTCCAAAGAATAAATCTCCGCCGGCATCTTCAATGAAGAGAAGCTTCCTAGAAATGGCAGAGAGACTTTGACTGGCAACATTCCCATAGGTCTTACTGATTTCGTCCTTGTGATCGCCGACGAAATTTATAACTTGTTTAAGATCTTTTAAGTCGATTAGCAGTAGACCTTCGCTATCTGCAACCTTGAAAATAATATTTAAAACACCAGTCTGAGTATCGTTAAGTTCCAAAATATTTGCAAGCATAAGAGGACCCATCTCAGACACAGTAACCCTTAGGGGAATTCCTTTTTCGCCGAATATATCCCACATGTTAACAGGATAATTTTTAAACTCAAAGTCAGGGATTTTAAGTTCATCAAGCCTTGACTTTAGTTTGTCATTCATCGCTCCAGGCTTAGAAATATTTGCGAGATCGCCCTTTACATCCGCGAGGATAGTCGGAACCCCAGCGTCAGAAAGACCTTCCGTAAGCACCTTTAGAGTGACAGTCTTGCCAGTTCCAGTGGCACCACTGATAAGACCATGTCTATTAATTTTATTTAAAAGAATATAATTTTCCGTTTTTCCCTTACCAATCAAAATTTTATCCATGAGAACCTCCTTTAATATCTAACTTAATTATAGCAAATAATAGGCAACTTCACAGAAAATAACCATAAAATCTGTTTAAAAATGTATTTACATTTGGTATATTGAAATTATTATAATAAATATTTTTAATAAAGAGGAAACGATGAACGACAGAGTAAGAGAATATTGGGAAAGATTTTGCGAAGAGAAAAATATTTCAAAAGATACGAAATTTGAAGCGTGGAGTTTTGGAAATACTAGAGAGATGGCTGATGAATTGGCGGAATTAGTAAAGAAAAATATCAAGACAGCTACCACATCTGCTTACGAATTATATGAAGAAGACGAACCTATCCCAGAAGTAGGAGAATACAATATTATTTTAAATGGATCCGATGAACCAGTATGTATAATCGTAACAAAAGAAGTAAAAATAGTTCCTTATAATGAGATTACACCGGAGCATGCTTTTAGAGAGGGTGAAGGGGACAGGACTTATGAATACTGGAGAAAGGTCCATGATGAATTTTTTGAAGAAGAATACAAAAATATGGGAAAAAATTTTTGTGAAGATGCACCTATGGTGTGCGAGGTATTTGAGAAAGTGTGGGGTTAAGTGTGGATAATTTAATAAAATTATTTAACTAAAATAAAATGCTATCCGGATAGCATCACCCCATTTGGTCATCCTGAGAGGCAGTCGAGTTCTGCAAATCAGCCTTCACTTTGATTGGCTTCTTTGGAACTATGCACGAGACCTGCAACGAAATCAAAGATTTAGGCTAGGCTTCGACGCGTAAATTCTTCAAAACTTACAAATGATTTTATCTTATCGAGCGATAAACCTCCCACTTGGTCATCCTGAGCGGAAAAGGCGATAGCCTTTGAAGTCGAAGGATCTGACCTATATTTAACCTGTTTAAAACAAAAATTATAAAAAATTTAAATAAATATCCTATACATAACGTAAACATATTCTTTTTCCTTCCAAATTTCTTTTACGAGGGAGTATGGCAGTCGTGTTCAACAAATCAGACTTCGCTATGCTGGTCTTCTTTGGAACACTTTGCATAAGACCTGCGACGAAATCAAAGATTTCGGATAGGGATTAGAGGATTTTCAAAGAAAACCAAAAGGAAGACAGTCACCCTGAGCGGAGGGTGGAGCAAGGCGGAACCCGTAGTCGAATGGGTCTAACTATGGTGGGGTTAAGTTTGGATGATTTTACTTGCAGAGACTAGGTTAAATATAGCAACTACCCATTCGACTCACTTCGTTCGCTCAGGGTGACTGTAGTTGGGAGAAAGAATAGGTAAACTCTGGTGGAGTTAAGTGTTGATAATTATTTTCGTAGCGGAAATTTTTTCACACCAAGGAACAGACCATGTCGAAGCTATTGAAAAAGAAAGCGATGGATTGTTTAGCGAATCCACTATATATTGGAAAAATCGAAAATGAATATTTAATATCGTAAATCGTAAAGTACTTTGTGGATTAGTTAAACTCATAGTTTAAATTAATCTGCAAAGTATTTTTTTATATATGATAAATAGAGATTGCATTTAGATTGTACTTAAACGACTAGCCTATTTAATTGTTTTTTATTTGTTGTAAAATGGTATTTGAAACTATGAAAATATTTTCTGAAGAGGAGGAAAGAAATGGATATCATAAAAAAATGCAAAAGCTGGAACATTGGAATCTAGTGATGCTGAAGTTGAAGTTTTCCCAAGTGAAAAATTAGAGATTGAAGTAAAAAGTACTGTTTATGCTCAATTTGGCAAACAAATCGAAGATGTAATTAAAAAAGTAGTAGATAATTTCGATGTAAAAAGCGGAAAAATAAAGGTAGATGACAGAGGTGCTCTTGATTGCACAATAAAGTCAAGAGTCGAAACAGCTATCTTTAGAGCAAATGACATGACAGAAAATCTACCATGGGGGGATAGGATATGAGAAGAAGCATAAGAAGAACCATGATGTTTCTCAATGCTCAAAGGGCATCTTTGGTAAAAGACGCATACATATATGGAGCAGATTGTGTAATTTTAGACCTTGAAGATGCAGTTAGTCCTAATGAAAAAGATTCTGCAAGAGTTCAATTATATAACACTCTAAAATCTGTTGACTATGGTGAGACAGAAGTTTGGGTAAGGATCAACGCCACAGACAGCCCATATTGGAAGGAAGACGTTAGAGCTTCAGTTGCAGGTGGCTGTGACGGTATAAGAATACCAATGTGTGAAACAAAAGAACAGGTTGAAATAGTAGAAGAATTTGTAGAAGAATGCGAGAAAGAATTTAACAAGGAAGTGGGATCTACCATGTTAATGGCAGCTCTAGAAACACCTCTTGCTATTATAAATTGCTATGAAATCTGCAAATCAAGCGATAGGCTTATGGGAGTTGCTCTATCAGGTGGAGACTTTGCAAGAACAATGCACGCTACAACAACAAAAACTGGTGAAGAATATTTCCTAGCCCGTTCTCAAATGCTACTATCAGCAAGAGCTGCTGGAGTTATGTGCTTCGATACAGTTTATACAGACCTTGATGATGAGGAAAGCTTAAGACGCGAAACTGAGATGATCAAAAACATGGGATTTGATGGAAAATCTATCATTTCACCAAAGCAAATAGATATTGTTCATGATGTTTTCACTCCAAGTGAGAAAGAAATTGCAAATGCCCAAAGAGTTATCCTTGCTGTACAAGAGGCCAAAGAAGCTGGTATTGGTGTAGTGGTTGTAAACGGAAAAATGGTTGACAACGCTCACGTAGAAGGATCTTACAGGACACTTGAAATGGCAAAGGCTGCAGGAAAGTATGAGGGAGAATTAGTATGAAAAACTCAGTGAATAGAGAAATTCCAGATTATTTATTAAAAGATGGAAATGAAGTATTTAAGGGTGCCTATGCCAATGATGGCAAAGAAATCGTAAGGGATACCCCAACTATAAAATCAAATATTAAACCAAGAGATACAAAGCTAGTAGAAAATCTTAAAGAAGCTATAAAAAAGACAGGTCTTAAGGATGGAGATACAATTTCCTTCCACCACCACTTTAGGGACGGTGACTTTGTAGCAGCCATGGTTATGGATGCAATCCACGAATTAGGAATCAAGGACTTATTTATCTGTGCATCTTCTTTAGGAAAGGCACACAGAAATTTTGTGCCAATGATTGAAGATGGCACAATAACAGGAGTTTCAACTTCTGGTGTCCGTGATGAAATTGGTGAAGCTATTTCAGAAGGCAAACTTAAAAATCCTGCTTACATAAGAAGTCACGGTGGCAGGGTTGGAGCTATAGAATCTGGCAAGGTAAAGATAGATGTAGCTTTTATTGGAGCAAGCTCTTCAGACGAATATGGAAATGCCAGCGGTATAAATGGTAAGGCAAATTGCGGAGTACTTTCTTATGCAGGAGTTGACGCAAAATATGCTGACAAGGTAGTAGTTATCACAGATACCCTAGTTGATTTTCCAAATTACCCACACCCAATCAGTTCAGTAGATGTTGACTATGTAGTAAAAGTTGATAAGATAGGTGATCCTGCAAAAATTGCATCAGGTGCAATCAGAATGACAAAAGATCCTCGTGAACTAAAGATGGCTGAATATTGTGCAAAGGTAATTGCAAATACAGAGTGGTTCAAAGATGGATTTTCTTTCCAAACTGGTGCAGGTGGAGCAAGTCTTGCAGCAGCAGTTAAGATAAAACCATATCTTGAAAAGTCTGGTATAAAAATGGGCTGGGCTATGGGAGGAATCACAGAGCCAATAGTAAATCTTTTAAGAGAAGGCTATGTAAAATACCTTGCAGATGACCAAGCCTTTGACGTGGCAAGTGTAGAAAGTGTATACAAAGATCCTGCCCACTTTGAGATAGACTCAAGCGAATATGCAAACCCACTTAATAAGGGTGCCTATGTAAACAAACTTGACTATGTAGTTCTAGGAGCCCTAGAAATCGACAAAGATTTCAATGTAAATGTTGTAGTAGGTTCTGACGGAACTATCCAAGGAGCTCCAGGTGGACATCCTGATACAGCAGCAGGTGCTAATTGCTCAATAATTGTAGCTCCACTAGTAAGGGGAAGAATCGCAACAGTAAGAGAAAAATGTACATCAATTACAACTCCTGGTGAGACAGTAGACGTACTAGTAACAGACTATGGCGTTTGCGTAAATCCTAAGAGAAAAGATATCCTAGAACAGTTAAAGGATACAGACCTACCACTAGTTTCTATAGAAGATTTAGTAAAACGTGGTGAAGAAATCACTGGTACACCAGATGATATCGAATATGATGACCAAGTAGTAGCCATTATAGAATACAGAGATGGGTCTATAATAGATGTTGTAAGAAAAGTAAAATAAAGATTAAATAAGGAGAAAATATGTTATCAGCAGTAGGCTTTATAATGATCGCCCTAATCATTATATTATTAATAAAAGAAAAAATGAGTCCGGTTGCAGTAATGATCATAGTACCTACGATAGCAGCTTTTGTAGTTGGAACTGGTATTGACGATTTATCACAATATGTAAGCGGTGGTATGGATTCGATTAAATCCAATGCCTTCATGTTTATATTCTCTATCCTATTTTTTGGGATAATGTCAGATGTTGGTGTTTTTGATGCTCTTGTAGAAAGATTAGCTGCTTGGGCTTCAGATAACCCAATTAAGATCACAGTTGCTACAGCAATTATAGCTATAATTGCCCACCTAGATGGGTCTGCAGCAGCAACTCTTCTAATAACAGTACCTGCCATGCTACCGATTTATAAAAAACTTGGTATGCGTCCACAAACTCTGCTTACAATCATAGCAGTGTCAGTAGGTGTAATGAACCTACTTCCATGGGGAGGACCTACAGTTCGTGCTGCTACAGTTATAGGTATGGATCCAACTGAGCTTTGGACACATTTAATTCCGTTACAAGTAGTTGGAGTAATTTCAGCCCTATCAGTTGCAGTTATACTAGGACTAAGAGAAAAAAGACACGCAGTTAGAAATGCAAGTGTTGGACTAGGTGATGAGGTTCACATTAACGCAAAAGAAGAACTTCCAAGCAAACACTATGAAGAAAAAGGACTTGATGAAAGACTTAAGAAACTTAGACCAGTTAATATAATTCTAACGATTGCTATAATCGGTTTATTAATGGCAAACAGTGTAATAGACCTACCTAGCTACTATGTATTTATGCTAGGCACAGTTCTTGCCATGGTAATAAACTTCCCTAACTTAAAAGATCAAAACGAACAGATCAAAAAACACGCTGCAAGTGCACTTACAATAGTTGCAACAATTATGGCAGCTGGTGTAATGGTTGGTATAATGGAAGGTACAGGCATGCTTGATGCTATGGCTGAAACAATTATCGGTATCATACCAGAAGCCTTAGGTAAGTTTACCCACATTATCTTCGGTGTGCTCGGTGCACCACTAGGTATGATAGTAGGAACAGATGCATATTTCTATGGAATCCTTCCACCAATTGCAAGTGTAGGAGATGCCTTTGGAATATCACATCTAAATACTGCAATAGCTATGCTTATCGGTAAAAATAGTATACTATTATTATCACCAATGGTACCTGCAACATGGCTAGGTCTTGGATTATTTGATGATAAAATATCTATTAGAGACCATATAAAAGCAACATTTGGTTGGTGCTATGCAATAAGTATACTCATGCTGATTGTTGCCGTTGTACTAGGTATAATCACTATATAAAATTTATATAAAATAAAATATTCGTCCTAGTGTATAATAATCTTAGTAAATAATTTTTTATACTACTAGGGCGGTTTTTTTACTCACATAAGGAGGTTTTATGGAAGATACAAATAGATTATATGATGGGGTTAGAAGTCAAATAAAATACAACATTATAAATGGGGTTTATCCAATGGGCAAAAGACTTAAGGCAAAAACATTAGCAGATGAACTCTATGTATCTAGAAGTCCTGTAAATAAAGCCTTAAGCAGTCTTTATGAAGAAGGTCTCTTAAACTATAACAGAAATGTTGGCTACAGTGTAAGAATTATAACTATAGAAGATATAGAAGAAATATTTAAGATAAGGGCCGCTTTGGATATCCTATCCTTCAAGGAAGCTAGCCTAAAGATGGACAAAAGTAGTTTTTCTTATTTAAGAAACCTTGTAAAAGAAGCAGAGCTTGCCTTTAATAACAATGATATAGATGGTCTTAGAGAAGCATCCAAGTCCTTTAATGAATCCATATATGAATTTTCAGATATGCCAAGGCTAAAGATGATAATAAGCGGACTTGATGATTATATAGAGGTACTTCGGAAGTTTTCTTATGATGCAAAAAATCCTGAAAGCAAAAACTCTAGGAGGAAAATATCAGTTGAAGAGCATAGCAAAATGCTAGACCTTATGGAAGAGAAAAGTTTTGATGAGCTTGAAAATGCAATAAGAGAGCACCTTGAGGATTCAAAAAACTATATAATCAGCCAATCACATTTTTATAAAGATAAGATATTTGATGGGATAGATAGATCAGATGACAGATAATTATAAGTACTTTACAAGTGAAAATGGATCAAGCCTTGAAGAGGTACTAGCTAATAGGGAAAAAAGGATAAGTAAAATTAGATTTTTAGAAAAAAAGTATCCTGAAAATCCAGTTTTGTGTTTTAAACTAAATATACCTGGCAAAGAAAAGACGAATGCAAGTGTAATTAGGATTTTTGAAATAGGGATAGAAGATATAAAATCAGTACTTGATACAAATGATATTTTATTTGAGAAAAAAGAAGATTTAGTAACTGGACCAGAATTTTACTTAGTAATATCCATTGATCCTTTTCTCCTAAAGAGAAAAATGACCGATTTAGAAGAAAATTCTTATTTTGGCAGACTTTTCGATATAGATATTCTATACAAGGGTCAAAATATTGATAGAAAGATATTAGGTAAGGGACCTAGGAAGTGTTTTTTGTGCGACAATGATGCCAAAGTTTGTGCCAGATCAAGAAAGCACAGTGTTGATGAAATGATAAGATGGATAGAAAAAATGATTGACGAATCTGGAGGATTAAATGAAAGATAGAAAAATACAAATAATAGACTCAACCCTAAGGGATGGTAACCATACTGTAAACAATAATTTTAACCTAGATGATATCAAAACAATAGTTGGAAAACTAGATAAGCTTGGAGCAGACTTTATTGAGGTGGGCTATGGTTTTGGTTCGGGATACTTTCAAAAAGAAGGCTATGCTACAGATCATGAAATACTAGAAACTGCTTTAAAAGAATCAAAAAACAGCAAAATTGCTATTTTAGTTTTCCCTGACAAGGTTGATTTAGAAGTATATAAAAAATTATTAGTAAAAGAATTGGGACTTGTGAGACTTGCAGTCCAAGCTTCTAATGTTGAGCCAGCAAAAGAATACATAAGACTTGCCAAAGAAAAAAATATAAAGGTTGGGGGGTTTATGATGATGGCAAGCAGGCTTAGCGCAGAAGAGATTGGAAAAGAAGCAGTAAAACTTAAAGAATATGGTGCGGATAATATTACTATTACAGATTCTGCAGGGGCTATGGAGCCAAGCAAGGTTATAGAAGTGATGGAAGTAGTTAAGTCTAAGACAAATCTTAGCCTAGGCTTTCATACCCACGACAACCTTGGACTTGCTGTAGGTAACTCTATGGCCGCAGTCGATAGTGGGGCAGACTTCATTGATACCGCAATTGGAGGACTTGGAGCAGGTGCTGGAAATACTAGGACAGAATTACTGGCAGCAGTCTTACACAAAGAGGGCTACCAAGTAAATGCTGACATGTTTGAAGCAATTTCATCTGTAAAAACCCTTAGAGAAATCATTGAAAAATACGGTGTAGATGTGAAAGACATGGGGGATTTAATCCTGATTGGCTACTATGGAATCTATTCTGCCTTTATAAAACTAGTAAATAAGCTAAGCGAAAAATACAATGTAAGCAAGAAGGTCTTAATAGAAGAAATAGCTGCTAAGGGATTTGTCCCAGGTGATGAAGAAAAAATTGAATATTTAGCAAAAACTTTAAGCTAATAAAAATGGCTATCGAAAATAATAAGAAAATCTTGTTACTTTCGATAGCCTTTTAATTTAGGACATATTTTTTATATAATTGTAGGTTGTTTCTGGAACAAAGTCTTTGATTTTTTCTAACTCTCCATCTCTTAGAAAAGCCCTAACTTTTGAAGCTGATATAGTTTCATCAGAAGTTTTTTTCCTTGGGATTTCAATAAGTTCTATTCTATTTGGCTCTTTTTCAAAAATTTCTTTCATGGTTTGATTGTAGATATTTGTTGTCTGGTCAGTTTTTTCTTCACCGACAAATCTCTTTTTTATATTAAGGACCTTGGCTATATGGTTTTTAAAGATTTTTGCATCAAGACTTGCCTGGATTTTGGTCACAGACTTATCTTCGTCTATAAAATATGAAGGGAAAGTCGCAGAAGAGATTAGGTAATTATCAGTCCTATGAAGGCTAATATTTGCTAGATCACTAGTGCCTAGCTTGACCATATTGAACCTATCCTCAGTATTAAAATACGATTCATCCTCGCTTACTACGAAAATATGAAGATGGTCTGAGTGAGCTAAGCCGTACTCTATTAAGTATCTGTGGCCTAGGGTGAAAGGGTTGGCATTTAAGACAACAGCACCTATATTTTCTCCAGGAACCTTATCTTTTTCTAGATTTTGAAGATAGGTTTTAAAACCATGGCGAGCCCTTTCCATAAAAATAAGGTCAGTGCCAACATCTTCAATTTTTTCAAAGCCTATGGAAGAAAATGAATTTTCATACACCGGCTTAGTATAGACAAAAGCCTTGTCAAAGTTTTTTTCGTGGATTTCATTTAAAATACAAGTCATCAAAGAATTAAAGACTGCCCCGCCCTTATAAGAATCATCAATAGCAACACATTTTATAATGTTCTTATAAATAGAGGCACTAGCCACAAGTTTATCTCCCTCATACTGTCCAAAAGTAGTATCGATATTTTCTTCAAAATTTATATTTTGATCATGTAGTAGCTTTAACAAGTCTTCCTTATCTTTTTTTATAAATTTTGGGTAAATTTTAAACATAAAAGTCCTCTCTTAATAATTCCAGGGTCCTAATTGTCGTGAACAAATCAGCAACACCACCTGATGATATCCTATTATTTACATAAAAATCATCAAGTTTTTTTACTTCTCTTTCATAAACTCTTCTATCTTCTACTTCAAGAATTTCTTTTGCCCTTTCTTGGATGTAGACCAAGGTCTCTAGATCAGACCTATGAAAAGTAGTAGTATCATCTATATTAGCAATCAAAAAAATCGTAAGCCTTGTATCGTTCATAGGATTAATAGAAAGTAAATCCACAAGGTCGATTATTTCCTTAAAACCAGTTAGGGGATAATTTCTAATATCCCTAAGCCCATTTTCTTTCCAGATTATAGCCTTATTTTCCTTTTGATAATCATCTCTTAGGTCGGTAGAAAATTTGCGAATAAAATTTTCTAAATCACTCCATCTCACACCAAAAACATAGGCATAGGCTAAAAATAATTGCAAAAATATCAAGCCCTTGTGGGTATTAATGCCTTTTGTAGCCCCAAACATATTTTTTTCAATCACTATACCCCTGTTTTTTAAATCTCTAAAATCCTTTATCTGTGACCAATTGGTCTCTATAAAAGAAGTTGTAATAGATTTTGCTGACGCTTCAAAAGTCTTATAATCCATATCATCGTGAGATCCTTGGGTAAAATAACTGACACAGCCAAAACCGTAGGGTCTTTGTAGCTCTTTTTTTATAGAATTTTCTAAACAATAAGTATATTTTCTAATATCTCTCATAATTAAATTATCGCACAAAAAAAGGAAATATTTTGCATTTTAGGTGTATAAGTGTAAATTATATTGCGAAAACCTAAAGGAAGACAGTGTGTGGGGTAAAAAACAGATGACTACTTTTTGTAGCAGAAGCTACCAGCTTCCATTTAACATGATACTAAATTATTTTTACTCAGCCGCAAGGCGTGAGACAAACATGACTAGTATTCATCCCTGTAGCGGAAGCTACCAGCTTCCATTTAACATGATACTAAATTATTTTTACTCAGCCGCAAGGCGTGAGACAAACATACCTAGTATTTATCCCCGTAGCGGAAGCATCTTGCTTCCACAGCCGAGAGGCTCTGCATGGAATTAATTAAGGAATGGTTTAGACTTTTGTGAGCATATGTCTGGATGAATTCATTTGCCAAGACTTGACCTTCGGATGTTATACCCGTTCGACTCGGAAATAAATTTCCTCGCTCAGGGTGACTGCAGTTGGGAAGACCGAGAGTTGGTAATTAATTTTATAGCGGAAGCAATCTGCTTCCATCAACCTTGACACTAAATTCTCTCAATTCAGGCGTTAGCCGTGAGACAACCATGACTTCTATTTATCCCCGTAGCGGAAGCATCTTGCTTCCACAGCCGAAAGCGTGAAGTCTTTACATATAATAAATGATGAACACCTATCGAGCAGCAATCCCCCAACTGGTCATCCTGAGCGGAAAAGGCGATAGCCTTTGAAGTCGAAGGATCTCTCTCCTGGTGGGGTTATACAAGGATGATTTCACTTGCCAAGACTTGACCTTCGGATGTTATACCCATTCGACTCACTTCGTTCGCTCAGGGTGACTGCAGTTGGGAGAACGAATAGATAAATCCTAGTGATGCAAAATATTGATGATAAATTTACATGCTATCCGGATAGCATCTGTTATAATAATATTATTATTAAATATATTTAAGGAGTACATATGGAAATGATTAGAATCATCTTGCCAATTGCGATCTTTGTTTTAACTGTAGTCTATATTATTAAGACAGTGAATAAAAAAGCAAAACAAGATAAAGAAAACATCGAAGAAGATAACGAAAAAGAAGATAACGAAGAAAACAATTATATGGCAGAAGGTATGGCAATTGGTATGGGCTGGGGCACTGCAATTGGAATAGCACTTGGCATGGAAAACATAGCAATATTTACTGGTATCGGCATGCTACTCGGCATGGTTGCAGGTATGAATATCAAGAAATGATCTTCCAATTACTTTTAAAATAATTTATTAGCATCTACTTGTGTAGGTGCTTTTTTATTGAACATTTCAAACTTCTTAAAAATTTATACAAAAAAATCACCGGAGCATATCCGATGATTTATTCTTATATTTTAATTATATTTTGCTCTATTTGCCTTTAAAACTTCTTCTGAATGTTTAAGTCTCTTTAGTTCTTCTTCGTTTAGATCAAGTTCGATGGCTTTTTCCATTCCATTCTTGCCTAGGACACATGGGGTAGATAGGTAGATGTCGTTTAGTCCATACATGCCTTCAAGAAGTGTTGCTACAAGGATGATCTTCTTTCTATCATTTGCGATTGCATCGATCATTGAGCATACTGTGCTTCCTATTCCGCATTGGGTATGACCTTTGCCGTCGATTACTCTCCAAGCTCTTTCTCTTACTAGATTTTCTACTTCTTCTCTTGAGAAGGCAATGTTGTTTGCCTTTACATAGTCATCTAGTTTTACATTGTTAATAAATACATTTGACCATGCTACGAATTGGCTTTCTCCGTGTTCACCGATGGTGATTCCTCTTACATCTGATGGATCTACGTTTAAAATTTTAGAAAGAGTTGTGTTTAGTCTAACTGTATCTAGTGCAGTTCCTGATCCGATGACTCTTTCTTTTGGGAAGCCGCTGGCTCTATATACTAAATCAGCCATAAGGTCGCAAGGGTTACCTACTACGATGAAGATTCCTTTGAATCCTGCCGCAACGATTTCTTTTACATAGTTTTCTGTTGCATCTTTAAATTGTACATATTCTTGTAGTCTGTCGCTTACTCCTGATAGGTCGCCTGTTGCTGTAACGATGATGTCTCTGTCTGCCATATCTGCGTAAGATCCCCAGCTCATCTTCACATAGTGTGGGTAGAAGCTGGATGCGTCTTCGATGTCCATAGCTTGAGCTTTTGCTTTTCCTTCTATTATATCGTTGTATTTTATATCAGATACGATTCCAAGTCTTGCTGCTGTATATCCAACTGCAAAGCCTACCGCACCTGAGCCAATGATACCTAATTTCATAATTATTCACCTCGGTTAATATTATAACAAATAATTTAATTTATTTAAAATATTTATTGTTAATAAATTATTAATATTTCTCCTTTAAAATTTATAATTTTTAAACTAAAATATGTAATGATTGAAAACAAGCCAATATTAAATTATAATAAATTAATAGATATAAATTATCACTTTAATTTAATTTGGTGGATACAATTCATTAATTACATAGAGAGGTTCAAATGAATTTTTTAGATATAAATAATGAAAATAAAAATGTAGTCCTGCTTATCCATCCCATATCTTTTACACCGCAGGAGATGAAGAAGATGGTAGCAGACAAATTATCTAATGATTATAGGTACATCATACCAGAGCTATCAGGTCACGGAAGCTCCACTGAAAAATTTGAATCTGCAGAATCCGAAGCAGAAAAAATAGCAGAACTCTTGCTACAAAATAATATAGAAGAAATAGATCTTTCATTTGCACCATCACTAGGAGGAGCGGTACTTCTATATCTTTTAAATGATAAGAGATTAAATATAAAGAAATGTATCTTCGAAGGTTGTAGCCTTGCACAGAAGGCGAGATTTTTGGAAATGATCGTTAGAAAAACGGTCCTTGGCTACCACAAAAAATCTAAGAAGGACAGAAACTTCGCTCTTCAATTTGTTGCAAAAGAAACTGGGGAAGAATTGGCGGAGGTCATAGCGGATACTTTTATCGGACTTGACAAAGGAAGTATCAAAAATATCATTCACACCTGTGCCTTTGTGAAGATACCGGACTTATCGAAAGAAGATCAGAAGAAATGTATCTTTTGTTATGGGTCTAAAGATTATAATTTAAAAGATGCCAAGAAAATCATGCCGAGAAAGCTTGGTGAATCTAAATTAAAAATCTGGGAAGGATTCAACCACTGCGAGAGAATAGCGAAAGATAACGAAGCTTACTGCAAATTCTTGGAAAGTGAAATATAACTCAAATAAAGTTTTTTAAGCATCTACATTGTAGGTGCTTTTAAATTTTTAACCTAATTGTTTAAATATAAGATTTATAAAATAAACACAGATTATTTACATTTTCTTTATAAATTTTACAAATATTTATTTTAAAAATTTAAAATGTTATCAATATTGTTTTATGGAAATATTTTAATAATGTGATTATTTCAATAAAAGATAATTCTATTATCAATAAAATTGTATTTTGGGAGTGATTTTTTTCAAATTACAGTGTATAATGTAAGTATAAAATATACTTGTCAAAAATATGCAAGTACAAATTTAAAAATAAAAGGAGAGATTATAATGAACAAAAAATTATTAAATTTAGGAGTAGGTCTTTTAGTAGGAGCACTAGGAGGCAAAGTTCTAGCTTCACAAACAGTTAAGAAGATCGCAGTAAACACAGTAGCAGGTGGACTTAAAATAAAAGAAGGTTTAGACAAGACTGTTGAAAATGTAAAAGTATCTACTGAAGATATCATCGCTGAAGCTAAAGTTAAAAAAGCTGAAGACGAAAAGAAAGAAGCTGAAAAGAAAGCTGCTTTAGATATCGAAGAAGTTGCTGAAGAAGCAAAATAATTTATCTAAAGTAATATGATAGCAAGTATTGCTAGCAGAACCCTTGGTAGATGTCGTTTCAACTACGAAGGCGTCATCAAGGATTCTGATGTAAACAAGATTAAGTACAAGGTTGAACAATTAGAAGGGGTTAAATTTTGCAAAGTTTCACCCCTTGCAAATTCAATCATTGTAAATTACGAAGAAGAATATCTACCTAAGGTTGCAAGATTTATAATGGATCTTGACCTAGAAGAACTAGCAGATTTTGAAATCGATGATGCGGACTTCGTGCCTCAAGAAGAAAGAGAACTCTTCCATATTTTGCGTGACGCAATGTATAGAAGAATCTTCTTTGCACATATCTTGCCAATGCCACTTAGACCAATCGGAATTGTAATAAAATCTATGCCATACATCAAGGCAGGACTTAAGAGCCTAAGAGAAGGCAAACTAAATGTAAGCGTGCTAGATGCAACAGCAATCGGAGTTTCAATCATAGATGGTGAATTTGGAGACGCAGGCAACATCATGTTCCTACTTGGACTTGGTGAAGAACTAGAAGAATACACCCTTAAAAAATCAAAAGAAAACCTAGCTCAATCACTTAAACTAAACGTAGATAAAGTATTCGTAGTAGATGGAGAAGAAAAGTATCTAAAGAAACTTGAAGATGTAGAAATCGGAGATCTTGTAGAAGTAAACATGGGATACACCATCCCTGTTGACGGCGAAATCACAAGAGGATTCGGAATGGTAAATGAAGCTTCTTTAACAGGAGAATCACTTCCAGTTAAGAAGACCGAAGGTAGCACAGTATTCGCTGGGACTGCACTAGAAGAAGGAGCAATCCTCGTTAAGACTAAGAAAAAATACGATGATTCAAGAATCAACCATATAATTGAACTCATCGGCGAAAGCGAAAAGAATAAATCATTAGCTGAAAAGAAAGCGGAATCCATAGCAGATTCCATAGTTAAGTATTCATTCTTAGGAGCTGCAGCGACCTATCTACTAACCAGGGACTTTATAAAGGCAAAATCATTCTTGATGGTAGACTTTTCATGTGCCCTAAAACTTACTATACCAATAGCAACCATGAAGGCAATATCATCTGCATCAGAAAGAGAAATCTTAGTAAAAGGCGGAAGATATTTAGAAAAGCTTGCCCAAGCAGATTCAATAATATTTGACAAGACAGGCACACTTACCAAATCTGAACCAACAGTTCAAAAGGTAATCGCATTCTATGATAACGACGAAGACGAATGTCTAAGAATAGCAGCGTGTCTAGAAGAACATTTCCCACACTCTATTGCAAATGCGGTAGTAAAAGCAGCTAGAGACAAAAATTTAAAACATGATGAAATGCACTCAAAACCAGAGTATATAGTTGCCCACGGAATAAGATCCAAGATAGAAGACAAAGAAGCACTAATAGGATCAGCACACTTTATATTAGAAGACGAAAAGATTAAGATAGACAAAGCACAAAAGAAGAAAATCGAAGAGCTAAAAGAAGATTATTCACTTCTATACCTAGCATACGATGAAAAACTAATAGCAGTCATCTGTATCGACGACCCAGTCCGTGAAGATGCTAAGTACACAATAGATTCACTACGCGCACTAGGATTTAAGAGAATAGCTATGCTTACAGGAGATGCAGAGAACTCCGCAAGAGCAGTAGCAGAAAAACTCGAACTAGATTATTATGAGTCACAAGTTCGTCCAGAAGATAAGAAGAACTATGTAGACAAAGAAAAAGCAATGGGAAGAACAGTGGTAATGATCGGAGATGGAATCAACGACTCCATCGCTCTATCCTCAGCAGACGTAGGAATCTCTATGCATGCTGGAGCAGATATAGCAAAGGAAATCGCAGACATCTCAATTAAATCCGACTCACTAAAAGAATTAGTCGACGTTATAAAGATAGCCAAAGCACTAGACAAGAGAGTCCACAGAAACTACAGAGAAATCATAAGCTTCAACGGAGCTCTAATAGTCCTAGGAGTGCTTGGATATTTGACCAACACTAACTCAGCATTCCTACACAATGCATCTACAGTAGCAATAGCAGGAAGAAATATGAGGGATTATAGAATTTAAGAAAAAATTAAGACTCGGCGACGAGTCTTTTTTTGATGTAAATTAAATCTGTTATCAATAACACGGGGAAAAGAATTTATTTTATAAAAAAATATATAAATTAAGTAAATATCTAATAAATTTGTGATTTTATGTTTCAAAATGGCTAAAATAGGTTATAATTAAAAGAGTAAGAATATTTTTTTATATTATAATTCTAATTTATTTTTTATAGCATTGATGGGAAAATTTATAAATGCTATATCAATACTTAAATTAATTACTATGTGATTATCAAATGTAAATTAGAAAATTTTATAAAAGGGGAGAAAGAATGAAAAAAAAGAAGAACTTGACTAGACCAGTCGCTATGGCAATGGCAGTGTCACTTGCTTTCGGTTCAATTCCATACAACACTATGGCAGACGGAGCACTTAAAACAACCATTGAAAATAAAGTTATGGCAGGAAATCCTAGTTTGCCAGTAGCTTCACCAGCACCTGATGCAACCACCAGTGCAACATACTACACTAAGCCAAACTGGGAAGCGAGAATTAGGGATAATTCTCGTTGGAAGGTGGAGGACTCTCAAACGCTAGTTAGAGTTACTACATCAGATCCCGTTCAAATGAACGACATTGATTACGACGGCATGTATATCAATGCCAACGGCAGATATGTAATCAGATTAATTTACAAGGAAAAGACACAAGCCGTGTCTGCAGTATGGCATAGAGCCCTAATTAATTTCGGCGACCTTGATGAGTACATAGACTTTGGCAACTCCTATGTATTCGGAAGAGACGGCAAGACCAAATACACCTTTGACCCTGTTACAGGTATAAAAGGCAGAGGTTTCGACTTACGCAGTGCAGTCGGCGACAGAACCAACAACAGAAAGAACTTGCCTATTAACTTGGTTTTAAAAGACGGAGTTACACTTGATACTCTAGGTAAGAAGAACTACATCATTCAAATGAGACTTACTGATGCAAATTACCAAAGAGTATATTCCTATGCACCGGGCAAAACATCTATGGACTACTCAACTTATACCAAGACCACATCAGTATCTCTTGAAGACAATTTAAACAATTTATTTATCAAGGGCGGTTTGCAAGCAGATTCTAACAATGCGACAAACCAAGAGTTCTTCATGTCTGAATTTATTGCCAATCCAGAACAATACAAGGACGAAAAGAATCTTGGTATCATTAGAACACAATACATGGGACAAAGAGCAGGTTCAGCTGCCACACCGACAGTTGGAGATCAGCCTATAGCTTTCACCCAAGTCTTTGATGCCAATCTTTTAAATTATTTAAAAGAAGATGATGACGGCAATGTAGCTTATACAAATCTTCTTACTGTAGGTAGAGTAGAATCTCCCTATGCTAAAAAATTCGGTATTAAACGCACAGATATAAACGAAATAACCGTAGAAGGTGGCAAAAAATTAGCTTATATAGTTATAGCACCTGCAGGCTTTACAAATAAAACTAATGTAAAGGTAGTAGGCATACCTCAACATGACCAATACACAATGCTTTCAGGTTTCTACATTACAGCTATCGACTATGTAGTAGACAAGAGCAAATTTGAAGATACTTTCAGCAGCAAGTACACAAGAAAGCTTGACTACTCAACTATGTCAGGTTGGACTAACCCTAACGACAATGGCTGGCCTGTATATACAATAAACTTTTCTAATGACTATGTAGTTCAAGAAGGGGACTCCTTTATGGTAGATGCGGGAGCAGATGCCAAGGGCAAGCAAATTATGATCCAAGTCGGCGGCGAGCAAGCAATACTTAGACGCCCACAAGGTTACTACAACGGATACAATTCGGGCAAAGCTGCCTTGGATGCATTTGAAGAAATTGCAGATGGCGTTTTCCAATTCACAATCGGAGAAGGTACAACTGTAAAGAAAGGCAAGCCTTTAAAGGTATATATGCCATACACTACTTTAAATGATGCTCCAGATAAAATTAACTTCCTTCAAATTCACAATGGAACTAAGCTAAATGAAGGAGCTGCAACACTTACACTACAAAAAGACAGAAATATCAATATGCACCTTTATAAGCAAGGCAAGAAGGGTTACTTTGTATTAAGGTATACAAAAGCAGATGGAAATCAAGGTTCATTAAAGTTTGAACCGAAAATAACTTGGAGCTATGATGATAAAGATGGAGTTATGACGGGAGCTTCTAACAAGGCTACATTACCATCAGGTGGTAACTTCTATATAGATACGACAAAGTTAATGCCTGGTACAGACATTATTGTCGATTCCTACGGCGCTGATGATAATAAAATTGACTCTGAAACATCCTGGTTCAAATACATTCCGCTAAACAAATCTGATGAAACAGTTAAGCTTTTGACTTGGACTGACCACTCTGACAAGAGATCCGTGTTATCAATCAACAAGTCCCTTTACACACCATACCAAGTATTATTCACAAATGACTATGCAGATGGTGTAGACGACTTCTACAAGAATCCAAGAGTATTACCTAGTGACAATGCTAAATTTAACACAGAAACAACAAAGATAGTCGGCTACACTAAGTATGACAGCGGTAAGGTAAGAACACTTTACGAAGGCGATAAGCTGCTATTCGGCAAGGTTGAAGCAGACGGCAACGAATATGACAAAGACGGCAATCTGACAAAAGATTTAAGAAAGCCTATTACCCTTGCTAAGAAGGACATCTTTGACGCACAATTCGCAGAAGATAACAAGACATACAAGGTATATGAATACACAGTTGACTTAGCAAAGATGCTTCCTTATCACTCTGACGACAAGACTGAAACAAAGCTTACATTATTAAAGGATATGAAGTTTGTTTCAACAGCATCAGACGGATCATCACTACCATCTGACCTAATCGAAACGAGAGTAAGAGCGAGAGTATTGTTTGATACAACAGACGGTCAATTTGCAGACGGCACAAAGAAAGTTGTTAAGATAGTTCCAGACAACACTAAGTTCTACGGCGAAGCAGAATATGCGGCAAATGGCTTTGAAGGAGCAAATGCAGATACAAATACTGGAGATAAGTTCCCAGATGCACCTAAACTTCAAGGCAAGAACTTCTTAGGTTGGGTGACAAAAGAAGGTAAAGATACTTTAGGAAAAACAATCGTTTCAGCTGCAGATTTTAACAAGCTTCCTAAAGAACAAGTATTTACAAACACAACACCTGTTGAAAAGCACTTAGTTGTTTATGCAATTTACTCAGAAGATACAGTAGTTACTTTTGATGCCAACGGAGGAACATTTGAAGGCGGCAAAGATGAGTTAAATGTAAAAGCCGAAGGTAGTACCGTAACAAAACCTACTGATCCAAAGAGAGACGGATATACATTCAAAGGCTGGGCAGATAGTAAAGACGCTACAGAAGCAAATGTTACAGACTTTAGCAATATAGATGCATCAAAAACTGTATATGCAGTTTGGGAACAAAAAGCTGATAAAAAATTAGAATTAAACGCACCGGCAGAATTAGTTCCTGTATCAGACAAGACAGACCTAACTGCAAAGGAAAAGGATGCAGTTAAGCAAGCTGTAATAGATGCCAACCCAACACTTAACTTAACAAAAGACGATATTACAGTTGGCAGTGACGGTAAAGTTACTGTAAAGACAACTGATGGTAAGACTGGAGAATTAACACCAGAACAAACAGTTAAGCAAAAAGAAGTAATAAATAATATTAATCCACCAGCACCACCAGTTGAGGTTAAAAACCCTGATGCTTTGGATGATACTGAAAAAGGCAAGGTTAAAGATGCGATTATAAAAGCTAACCCTGACTTAAATCTAAAACCTGAAGAAGTTACAGTTGATGATAATGGTAAGGTAACTATTAATCAAGGTGGTAAGACAGGAACAGTTCCTGCTGATAAGACAGTTGTTGAAGAAAGCAAGATTATTAAACTTAATAAGCCTACGCCTGTTGAAGTTAAGGATGTAAACAACCTAACACCAGCTGAAAAAGAAGCAGTTAAAGATGCGGTTGTTGCTGCTAACTCAGGTTTATCAAGAGATAAAATAAGCGTTGACGGCAATGGTAATGTTACAGTTACAGACGGCGACAAGACTGGCAAATTAGAAGGAAAAGATACAGTTAAACCATTTGACAGAACTGGTAAAACTTTAAATGATCCAAAAGAAAAAGTTGAAGTTTCTGACAAAAACAATTTAACAAAAGCAGAAAAAGAAGCGGTAAGAGAAGCTGTTAAAGCAGCCAACCCAGACTTGAATTTTAAAGACGAAGAAATTCAAGTTGATGACAATGGTAAAGTTACAGTTCCAATGGGAACAGATGGAAGCGGAAATACTATCTATAAAGAAATCGCTCCTGAAAAAACTGTAAAGAAAGATGACACAACAAAAACTATTAGCTTAAAAGCACCGAAAGTTACAGTAGTTGGAGACCCTACTTCATTGACAGATGATGAAAAAGCAGCTGTTAAACAAGCTGTTTTAGATGCGAATAATACTTCGGGATTAACGCTTAATGATATCACAGTAGCCAATGATGGTTCAGTAACAGTTACTAAAGGCAATAAGACAGGTATGCTTGCTCAAGCGGATACAGTAGTTAAAAAACTTGATTCGCCAAAAATTGCTTCAGACGAAGATGGCAAAGTAGTTGTAGGACCAAAAGATGAGAGAACTTCAGAAATTGAAGTAACTTATAAAGACACTAACGATGCTGAACAAAAAGTTACAGCTAAAAAAGATCCAACAACAGGCGAATGGAAGCTTGATCCAAAAGTTGATGGAGTAAAAATAAATAAAGACTCTGGCTTAATTAGCATACCAGCTAGCAAGATTAAGAATGGAACAGAAGTAAAAGCTGTAGCAAAAGACGGTGCAAACACTTCAGAAGAAAACACAATAAAATCTGAAGATAAACAAGCACCTGCACGTCCTGAATTAAAAGAGAATGAAGACGGAAGCGTAACTATAACACCTCCAAAAGATGCAGACACAGCAACTGTTACTATTAAATATGGAGACAAAGAAGTTATAGCAACAAAAGATGGTAACAATTGGACATTTAATCCAGCTGATAGTGGATTAAATGTAGACCAAGGTGGCAACATTGTAATTCCTGCTGATAAATTAAGTCCAGGCACAAAGGTAAGCGCACAAGCAGAAGATGCTAATGGAAATAAATCTTCAGAACCAGAAATTATAACAAAAACGCAAGCTGAAAAGATAGATCCAGTAGTGCCAGCAAAAACACCAGTAGCTGATCCAACAAACTTAACTAAAGAAGAAAAAGATACAGTTAAGAAAGCAATCGAAGATGCAAACAAAGATAAGTTCCCACAAGGAACAACAGTTGAAGTTGATGAAACTGGTAAAGCTACTATTAAGTATCCTGACGGATCAACAGATACAATACCAGCTGTAAGCTTAGTTGAAAAAGTCGATAAGACAGAACTTCAAGAAGAAGCAGATAAAAATAAAAATGATGCAATAAAAAATTCTGATAAGTACAAGAATGCAGATCAAACTAAGAAGGATGCATATGACACAGCTTTAGATAAAGCTAATACAGTTTTAAATGATCCTAATGCAAAACAAAAAGATGTTGATGAAGCTCTTAAACAATTAAAAGAAGCTGAAGCTGCATTAGATGGACAAGCAACACCAG
>NZ_AWXD01000023.1:0-9270 GCF_000478945.1 Peptoniphilus sp. BV3AC2
ATGCTATCCGGATAGCATGTAATAATAAAAACTTTAATACAAACTCCCTAGCGGAAGCAATCTAAAGGAAAGCAGTCACCCTGAGCGAAGACGGTGAAGGTTTACCGTAACCGTCGTAGTCGAATGGGTATAACCGTGGTGGGGTCAAGTACTGATGACTGTAGTTGGGAGGATAATTTTTATTTTTTGGCAGAGATGGGTTAAATATAGGTCAGATCCTTCGACTTCAAAGGCTATCGCCTTTTTCGCTCAGGATGACTATTTGGGAGGGTTATCGCTCGATATGTGTTAATTATTTGCAAGATTTAAAGACTTTACGCCTCTCGGCTGTGGAAGCAAAATGCTTCCGCTACGGTGTAAATATGAGTTGAAGTTTTTGTACAGCTTCACCTGAGTTGAGAAAATGTAGTACCAAGTTTAATGGAAGCTGATAGCTTCCGCTACGGTGCAGTTGCAAAGACTGGTTAAATATAGCTTATACCCGTTCGACTCACTTCGTTCGCTCAGGGTGACAACCACCTATAAACTTCTTACTAAAAATATCTAAAGGAATACAGTCACCCTGAGCGTAGACGGTGGAGCAACGCGAAACCGTCGTAGTCGAATGGGTATAACCATGGTGAGGTCTATAATTGAAGATTGTTATTTCGTATTTGTCTTACCACATAAAAAAAGAGAAAGCGTGTGCTCTCTCTTCCTTTAACTTTATTTTATTTTATTTTTCTTTATCCATCTTTTTCGCTACGAAGTAGAAGTTACTTCCTTCGTTTACTTTTGATGCTACTCCGTATTCAAATCCGTGTCCTTCTAGGATGGATTTTACTATGAATAGTCCTAAGCCTGTGCCTACTTTGGATCTGGTTCTGTTGCCGCTGCCTCTGTAGAATCTGTCCCAGATGCCTGTTATGTCTTCTTCTTTTATTCCTATTCCGAAGTCGATACAGTCAAATCTCACGCCTTTTTCTGTTTCTTCTGTCTTCAGGATAAGTTTTTTAGATTCTCCTGAGTAGTTGATTGCGTTTGAGATTAGGTTATAGACTACTTGTTCTATCCTCTTGTAATCTGCTTCTACTTTTAAGTCTCCCGTTTTTATCACTTCAAAGTCAAAGTCGCTTCTGTAATTTTTAAATCTCATTACTTGGTTATCCACCATTTCTCCGAGATCAAAGGTTGTGATTTCATAATTTGCTACCGATGATTCCAGTTTGGATACGTCCAGCAGGTCGTTTACTAGTTTGGTTAGGTGGTCTGCTTCTTCGATTATGACTTCTATGTGTTCGTTACGCTTTTCCTTGTTGTCGCCACTTATGTCCCTAATCATTTCTCCATAGGATTTTATGACCGTTAGTGGTGTTTTAAGGTCGTGGCTCACATTTGCCAGTAGGTCTTTTCTAAGTTGCAATGTCTTTTTAAGTTCGCCGGTTGCGTAGTTTAATGTGTCTGAAAGGTCGTCTATCTCTTCGTAGTCGCCTTTTTTAAACATGATGTCGTAGTTTCCTTTTCCTATCGCTATTGCCGTCCTTGACATTTGCACTATCGGATCTGATAGTCTCTTAGATATAAAGAATGACATGATCATCGCTATTACTAGTGAAATTATAGACACGATGAAGAGTTGTTCTTTTAGTATGTCTATGGCTGAGTCCACCGGCTCTAGGACTGAGGAGATGGTTATATAGTATTTTACTCCTGCGATGTTGCCTAGGTATCCGTTAAACTCGATAAGGGAGTTGTCCAGTTTTGGAATCTTGCTGGTCTTAATTATATATTTTAGTCCTTCTTCCTGGAGCCTTCCGTATTCTGCGTCGAATCTAAGTTTGGACATGGGTGGCAAGTACTCGAGCACTGTGTCGTTGGTCATTCTGTAATGGCCGTATTCGTCAACTACTGTTATCTTAAGAGATTTTGTCAATGCATAAGTAGTTAAGACTTCGCCGAAATCCTCTGAGTCGAATTCATTTTGTATGGTGTTTCCAATCCTTGTGATCTCGCTTATCTTCATGGATTCGTAGAAATAGTTTAAAAATACTATTTGGAACAGCCAAAGGATTATGAATATCATGGCTGCAAAGCCTATGAAGTACCTCCAAAGTTTAAATAGCATGGAGGTTTTTTTAATTGTTTTCGTCCTCTTCGAATTTATATCCAACACCTCTTACTGTTACTATAAATTTTCTATAATGTTTGATTGAGTTTCTAAGCATCTTGATATGAGTATCCACGGTTCTATCGTCACCGTAAAAATCATAGCCCCACACTTGGTTTAGAAGTTGTTCCCTTGAGAGGGCGATGTTTTTGTTCTTTGCAAGATATGTGAGCAGTTCGTATTCCTTAGGAGTTAGGTCCACCCTTTCTCCATCAACGGATACGCTTCTGCCATCTAGGTCAATCTTTAGACCTTCGAACTCCATAACTCTATTGTCGTTTAACTTTTTATTTCTAGTTACGATTACATTTAGTCTAGCCATCAGTTCCTTAGGAGAAAATGGTTTAACCACGTAGTCGTCAATACCTATTTCAAAGCCGAATAATTTGTCGTATTCCTCTCCCCTTGCAGAAAGCATTAGGACCGGGATATTTTTCGTCTTTTTGATTTCTTTGTATGCGGAGAAACCGTCAAGTCTAGGCATCATTATGTCCATAACAATGACATCGAAGTCTTGTTCCCTAGCTTTTTCAACAGCGTCGATGCCATCAACAGCTTCTACAACAGTGTGACCCTCGAACTCTGCATAGGTCTTTATGACTTCTCTTATCTTCTCTTCGTCATCTACTACTAATATTTTAAACATTGTATCACCTTTCTAATCTATATTTTTAAGAATAAAGTAAATTTGTGATAGCTATTTGTTAGCTATTTTAAATTAAGTACATCTAGTTTTATCATACTATGTAATGGTAATTATTTAAAGTGAATTGTGAAAATTTTTGTTTTTGTCGGGTGTGGGTGGGGTTACATTTGGATGATTTCATTTGTATAGTCTTGACCTACAGAGGTTATACCCATTCGAAGCCCTAGTCGAAATCTTCGATTTCGTAGCAGGTCTCGTGCAAAGAGTTCCAAAGAAGCCGAGCATTGTGAAGGCTGATTTGTAGAACTCGACTGCCTCTCAGGGTGACAACCACCTATAAACTCATTATTAAAAATAAACTAATGAAGACAGTCACCCTGAGCGAAAGGTGGAGGTTTACCGACACCCGCAGTCGAACGGGTATAACCATGGTGAGGTTTCATTTTGATGATTATATTTGGGATAGTAGTTGTTAATTTTTTTGGAATAGATGGGTTAAATATAGGTCAGATCCTTCGAAGCCCTAGCCGAAATCTTAGATTTCGTAGCAGGTCTCGTTCAAAGAGTTCCAAAGAAAGCGAGCACTGCGAAGCTTGATTTGAAGAACTCGACTGCCTCTCAGGGTGACTGCAATTGGGAGGGCTTTTCGTGCAAAGCCTCTCGGCTGTGGAAGCAGATTGCTTCCGCTACACCCCCCAACCGGGTCATCCTGAGCGGAGACGGTACGTCGGAGTCGAAGGATCTCTACAAGGATAACCTTAAGTAAGACGACAACCTCTCATGATGACCATGTATATATTGACATTTTCAATTAAAAACTTTCTAATTTAGTTAGAAAGTTTGATTTTCTAACTAAAGGAGGTTTCTATGTTAGTCGAATTAAAAGCAAAGTCTCAAGTGACTATCCCAAAAGAAATCGTGAACTCTATGGATCTAAATCAAGGTGACCAATTCGAAGTTATCGAAGATAATGGTAGGATTATCCTCGTGCCTGTTGCCATTTATCCAGAACATGTCATAAAAAATCCGAAGGCTTCCGTTGACGAAATCAAGGAGTCTATTAAGAATGGTAACCAACCTGTTTTCGATTCTATTGATGCTCTTTTTGAGGAACTCGACAAGTAATGACCTACAAAATTACTTTTTCCAAGGCGTTTAAAAAACATTATAAAACTTTGTCTGATGTTGAAAAGAAGCAAACCAAAAAAAGCTTGAGTTTTTCGTAAATGATCCGACTCATCCATCTCTACGCACCAAAAAAGTTCAAGGTACTGATGGTATTTGGGAGTCTTCTATCAATATGGATATTCGAATATTGTGGTTTTATGAAGGTGATGAATTGATTTTACTATTAGATATCGGTCATCACGATATTTTGAATAAGTTTTAATATCCCTGTTCATGCAGGGTTTTTTTATTTTTTGAGTTGATACAGTTGTGTTTTTATACATATTGCATTTACCTGAGGAAAGAGAATTTAGTTTTAAGATTGATGGAAGCAGGTTGCTTCCGCTACAAAACGCCCACCTGGTCATCCTGAGCGGAGACGGGTACCGTCGAAGTCGAAGGATCTCTACAATGATAACCTTAAGGAATACAGTCATCCTGAGCGGAAATGACGAAGCTAAAAGCGAGTCATGAAGTCGAATGGGTATAACCATGGTGGGGTTACATTTGGATGATTATATTTGGGATAGTAGTTGTTAATATTTTTTTGGGATAGATGGGTTAAATATAGGTCAGATCCTTCGACTCGGAAATGAATTTCCTCGCTCAGGATGACAATACAGAAGTATTGGCCTTTGGAAATTTATTAATTCATTAAGTAATTACGTACAGAGCCTCTCGGCTGTGGAAGCAAAATGCTTCTGCTACAGTGTAAATATAAGTCGAGGTTTTTATGCGGCTAACGCCTAAGGAAAGATAGTTTAGTTTTATAAAATAATTTATTTGCCCAGGCTTGACCTTCAGAAGTTATACCCATTCGACTCACTTCGTTCGCTCAGGGTGACAACCACCTATAAACCCCTTATTAAAAATAAACTAATGAAGATGGTCACCCTGAGCGAAGGGTGGAGGTTTACCGACACCCGCAGTCGAACGGGTATAACCATGGTGAGGTTACATTTGGATGATTATATTTGGGATAGTAGTTTTATTATTTTTTTGGAATAGATGGGTTAAATATAGGTCAGATCCTTCGAAGCCCTAGCCGAAATCTTAGATTTCGTAGCAGGTCTCGTTCAAAGAGTTCCAAAGAAAGCGAGCACTGCGAAGCTTGATTTGAAGAACTCGACTGCCTCTCAGGGTGACTGCAATTGGGAGGGCTTTTCGTGCAGAGCCTCTCGGCTGTGGAAGCAAAATGCTTCCGCTACGGTATAAATATAAGTCGAGGTTTTTATACGGCTAACGTCTAAGGAAAGATAGTTTAGTTTTATAAAATAATTTATTTGCCCAGGCTTGACCTACAGAGGTTATACCCATTCGACTCACTTCGTTCGCTCAGGGTGACAACCACCTATAAACCCCTTATTAAAAATAAACTAATGAAGACGGTCACCCTGAGCGAAAATGACAAAGCCAAAGGCTGAGTCATTGAAGTCGAACGGGTATAACAGTGGTGTGGTTATGTTTGGATGACCACTTCCCCCTCCCACACAAAAAACAAAAAAACTGGGAATGTCCCAGTTTTATTGATAGAGTAAACTTTTCATGTAATTTTCTTTTGCAAGATTGTATCTTTTAAAGTCGTATAGCGCGCGATTTATATTGTTAAAGCATTTCCAATAGCCACAAACAAGGCAGGCTTTACCACTGTTGAAGTAGAAATCTACTACGTCTTCGAAGTGATAACCCAAAAATATGCCTACCTCATCTGGTACTTGCTCTCTAAATCTATCTTTTAATTTAAGAAGGTAATGGTTAATTTGGTGGGAATTTTCATAACCGATAGATTTTAGAAATTTCTTTACCCTTTCTTGTTTTAGGGTTGCTCCCAAATATCGCTTGTCATAAAAGAGGATCACTGTATAATTCTTTTCATCTTTAAGTTCGATGTATTGAACTTTCAGTGCTGCCGCTAATTCGTCTTTATATGTTTTCCATGTGGACAGAGAAGATTTGTCATCTTCTCTTATGGTCATGAGTGTTCCTACTTTTTTCTCGTACAAAGTAGGTGCGATACTCATCTTTACGAGAGAATTCAGGTAATCTAAATTAGGTAATGTTCTTATCTTTTTATAGAACTCAATGGTTATGTTACCGCTTATTTTAAAGTCGGTCAATTTATCTTGCAATTGCCTTTCCTAGTGATCTGCAATCTGCAAGTGCATCTTCTGATGGATTATCGTAAGCGATTACTGTTTCGAATACTTGTACTCCAAGATTTTCTAGTTCTTCTTTCCAATATTCCATCCATTGGCCTTCTGCCCATTCGTAAGATCCGAATAGTGCAACTTTTTTGCCTTTAAGTAGTTCGTTTACGCTGTCCATGTATGGTCTCATGTACTCTTCTTCTAGTTCTTCTGATCCCATTGCTGGACATCCAAAGATAAGAACGTCTGCGTCTTTTACATCATCAACTTTTGCGTCGCAAACATTGATTAGGGTGGTATCATCATTTACCTCTTTTGCCCCTTCAAATATTGCGTTTGCCATTTTTTCTGTATTACCGGTTCCTGACCAGTAAATAATTTTAACTTTCATATGTTCTCCTTTCCTTGATATTGACTATCAACTACTTTTTCATTATAATATAGTTATATTGATAATATTTTTCAAATATTACTATATTTATTTTAAATTGAAAGGATGATTACATGTACAATAATTTAGAGATTGCCAAAGCGAACAATATCAAGAGTTTCGGCAAGGCACATAAACTTTATAGAAAGAGAATCAGCACCATCACAAATGTGGACGAACTTAAGGAATATCTCAATGTTTTAAACGTCTTCTTGTATACATATTTTCTTTGCAAGTACAAAAAAGATTTATCAGACAAGGTTCATAGAAATAGTATTGCTATCGCAAATTTCATTTCTCGTGAGGAGCTAGCAAATTACGGAGAGTCAATGCTCACCACATATAGAGATTCACTTCTACTTGGGATTAGTGAGTCTGATCATGAGCTGGTAGAAGGAGCTATTTCCTACATAAACAAGAATTTTAGAGACAAGATTACACTCTCTGATACGGCGAAGAAGCTACATATTTCTAAGAATTATCTCTGTCACCTCTTCACACAAGAGACAGGCTACAGATTTTGCGAATATATAAATATAAAGAGGATTGGATATGCCAAGGAATTGATTAGCGAAAACAAGAAAAACTTTGAATTTATCTCTTGTTACTGTGGATTCTCTTCCCAGTCCCACTTCTCCACTACTTTTAAGAAGTACACAGGAATTACGCCAAACGAATACAAGCAAATGGTTCTAAAACAAGAAGTTACTGTATAATATCCACCAAAAATTAAAAGTTTTGGTAATAAATTTGCTAAAATTATATAATTTTATATGTCCAATGAAAAACCCTTCTATTTTCTACAAATAGAAGGGTTTTTTATAAAAATTTAATATTTGATGAGGCTTCTAACATCATAACCTTTTAGAACTTCTCTGCCAGGTAGGTCAGTAAGTTCAACTAAAAATACCAATGCTTCAACCTTGCCACCGAGTCTTTCAACTAAGTCTATGGTAGCCTTTGAAGTACCACCAGTAGCAAGTAGATCGTCGACAATTATTACCTTTTCTCCAGAACTGATTGCGTCCTCGTGGATTTCAATCTTGTCAGTGCCATATTCCAATTCATAAGAAACTTCGATCTTCTTATATGGGAGCTTACCAGGCTTTCTAACAGGCACAAATCCTGCACCCATCTCAATGGCCATAGGAGCGCCTACGATGAAGCCACGAGCCTCTACGCCCACTACCTTGTCCACATTCTCAGGAGCAAGAGCCACAAGTTCATCTATCGCACCCTTAAACGCATCCTTATCCTTTAAAAGAGTGGTTATATCTCTGAAGATTATACCTTCCTTTGGATAATCTTTTAAATTTCTAATATAATTTGAATAATCCATACTACCTCCTGAAATAAGTATATCACAAAATAAGATTTTTTGAATTTTAAAAATCATGTTATAATGTTCATGGTGATTAAATGAAAAAATTAAAAGAAATCATGCAAGGAAGAAACGGCGTTGATGAGCTAAATATATTTCTCATCACAAACGCATTAATATTTAAAATCCTAGCATATACGACCCATGTAAGACTATTTGATATGTTTTCTGTGACATTTCTAATATATTCACTGATGAGAGCATTTTTCAAAAAATATATACGTAAGAAGAATGGAAAATGACAAAATAGTAAGCGTCGTAAATAAAATCAAAAGAAATTATAAAAGAAATCTAACACAATTTAAAAATAGAAAAGAATACAAATATATAAAATGTGACAACTGTCATCAAAAGATGCGAGTACCAAGAGGCAAAGGCAAAATCAAAGTAACCTGCCCAAAGTGTAAGTATCAGATGGAAGTTAGAAGTTAGAAAACAGAGGAACTTAAGATAATATTTTGGATAAATACTTGTCAGAAAAAAAATTAAAAAACATTTAAAAAAATTTAAAAAAAGTGTTGACAAGAGTCTAAAAACATAATATACTAGATAAGTACTCACGCGGGAGTGGCGGAATTGGCAGACGCGCTAGACTTAGGATCTAGTTCCATTGGAGTGGGGGTTCAAGTCCTCTTTCCCGCACCATTAAGACCATACAAATTGTATGGTCTTTAATTTTATTCTAAACCAAAAGGTTTAGAAAAAGATACCCCTTTCAATCCACATTTTATACCTAAAAGTGTAGTTTACACAATTACATAAGGTGTAAGCACAGCACAATGTGCAAAGGAAACATTTCCAAAAAGATCGGCATTTAGAAATAAGTGTCGATCTTTTATTTTTTTGTATTTTTGTTTGATTTAATTACAATGGGTCAAAAAATGTATCGGAAGCACTCTGCTTCCATAGCTAATTCCAGAATGAACTTTGAAAATAAAATAACACCTATCGAGCATAAATCCTCCCACTTGGTCATCCTGAGCGGAGACGGGTACCGTCGGAGCCGAAGGATCTCTACAAGGATAACCTTAAGGAAGAATGTCACCCTGAGCGGAAATGACGAAGCTAAAAGCTGAGTCATTGAAGTCGAACGGGTATAACCATGGTGGGGTTATGTTCGGATGATTTCACTTGTATAGACTTGACCTACAGATGTTATACCCATTCGAAGCCCTAGCCGAAATCTCCCGTTTCGTAGCAGGTCTCGTGCAAAGAGTTATAAAGAAAACAAACGAAGTGAAGTTTGATTTGTTGAACTCGACTGCCTCTCAAGGTGACTGCAATTGGGAGAACTTTGTAGTCTTCGGCTGTGGAAGCTCCTTGCTTCCGCTATACCCCCCACCACGTCATCCT
>NZ_AWXD01000024.1:0-3049 GCF_000478945.1 Peptoniphilus sp. BV3AC2
CACCTTCGCTAGACAGCGAAAAGAACCATGAAAACTGCAAAATCAAGATTATGTCAATCAATCAAATTTCAAGAATGAGAAATCAAAGAGAAAAAGAAGAAAGACAAAATCACTGGAAAATTAATAAACAGTAAGTTTAATTAATAAAGGTCAAGTTAATAAGAGCACTAGGCGGATGCCTAGGCACCAAGAGGCGAAGAAGGACGTGACAAGCTGCGAAAAGCTACGGTAAGGCGCAAGTAACCAATAACCCGTAGATCTCCGAATGGGGCAACCCACCGCGAAGGCGGAATCCTTACATGAATAAATAGTGTAAGAGAAGCGAACCCAGCGAACTGAAACATCTAAGTAGCTGGAGGAAAAGAAAGAAACATCGATATCCTAAGTAGCGGCGAGCGAACGGGATAGAGCCCAACCGTGCATAAAGCAAAAATAGTTAGTCGAAGGACCTGGGAAGGTCCACCAAAGAAGGTAACAGTCCCGTAGACGAAAACGACGATAGCAGGCACAAAAGAGTACCACGAGGCACGAGAAACCTAGTGGGAACACAGGGGGACCACCCCCTAAGGCTAAATACTACTTGGTGACCGATAGCGAACAAGTACCGTGAGGGAAAGGTGAAAAGAACCCCGGGAGGGGAGTGAAATAGAATCTGAAACCTAGTGTTTACAAGCAGCGAAACTGGTAATAACCAGGATCGTGTACTTTTTGTAGAACGGGCCAGCGAGTTATGATAAAAAGCAAGGTTAAGAAATTAAGTTTCGAAGCCGTAGAGAAATCGAGTCTTAATAGGGCGTAAGTTATTTGTCATAGACCCGAAACCGTGTGATCTATCCTTGGGCAGGGTGAAGTTAAAGTAAAATTTAATGGAGGCCCGAACCGGGTAGCGTTTAAAAGCTATCGGATGACCTGAGGATAGGGGTGAAAAGCCAAACGAACACGGAGATAGCTGGTTCTCCTCGAAATAGCTTTAGGGCTAGCCTTTAGTTAAAGTGACGCGGGGGTAGAGCACTGAATAGTCAAGGGGCGTTATACGTTACCGAGACCTATCAAACTCCGAATACCGAATCACAAACTAAGGAGTCAGACTATGTGGGATGAGCTTCATAGTCGAAAGGGAAAGAGCCCAGACCACCAGCTAAGGTCCCAAAATACTGATTAAGTGGAAAAGGATGTGGAGTTACTGAGACAACTAGGATGTTGGCTTAGAAGCAGCCATGCATTCAAAGAGTGCGTAATAGCTCACTAGTCAAGTGACTCTGCGCCGAAGATAACCGGGGCTAAATCAGATACCGAAGCTGTGGAATTACAAACGTAATTGGTAGAGGAGCAATGTATGCAGGACGAAGCAGAAGCCGTAAGGCACTGTGGACAACATACAAGAGAGAATGCTGGCATGAGTAGCGAGAGGTGAGTGAGAATCTCACCCGTCGAAAACCCAAGGATTCCTGAGGAAGGCTCGTCCACTCAGGGTAAGTCGGGACCTAAGGCGAGGCCGAAAGGCGTAGTCGATGGACAACAGGTTGAAATTCCTGTACCGATATCAAGCGACAAAAAGTAAGTGGGGACGCAGGAGGATAAGCGCAGCGCCCAGTTGGTGAGGCGTACAAGCACAAAGTCTGGAAAGTAGGCAAATCCGCTTTCCATAAGGATGAAGTGTGATGTGGATCGAAAACAAGTAGAGAAGGAGCCGACTCCACACTGCCAAGAAAAGCCACTATCAAGTAAGATATCGCCCGTACCGTAAACCGACACAGGTAGGAGAGGAGAGAATCCTAAGACGCGCGGAAGAACCTTTGTTAAGGAACTCGGCAAAATGACCCCGTAAGTTAGCGAGAAGGGGAGCCTAACCAGAAATGGAAGGCCGCAGTGAAAAGGCCCAAGCGACTGTTTACCAAAAACACAAGTCTCTGCAAAGTCGAAAGACGAAGTATAGGGGCTGACACCTGCCCGGTGCTGGAAGGTTAAGGGAAAGAGTTAGCTTAAGGCGAAGCTCAGAACTGAAGCCCCAGTAAACGGCGGCCGTAACTATAACGGTCCTAAGGTAGCGAAATTCCTTGTCGGGTAAGTTCCGACCCGCACGAAAGGTGTAACGATTTGGGCACTGTCTCAACAAAGGATCCGGTGAAATTGTAGTAGCGGTAAAGATGCCGCTTACCCACGACAGGACGGAAAGACCCCGTGGAGCTTTACTGTAGGCTGACATTGGATTTTGGGATTAAATGTACAGAATAGGTGGGAGACTAAGAAACAAGTACGCCAGTATTTGCGGAGTCACCTTTGGGATACCACCCTTTTAATACTAGAATTCTAACCGACTCCCGTGAAACCGGGAGAGGGACACTGTCAGTCGGGCAGTTTGACTGGGGCGGTCGCCTCCTAAAGAGTAACGGAGGCGTTCAAAGGTTCCCTCAGCACGGACGGAAATCGTGCGAAGAGTATAAAGGCAGAAGGGAGCTTAACTGCAAGACCAACAAGTCGAGCAGATAGGAAACTAGGACTTAGTGATCCGGTGGTACCGAGTGGAAGGGCCATCGCTCAACGGATAAAAGCTACCCCGGGGATAACAGGCTTATCTCCCCCAAGAGTCCACATCGACGGGGAGGTTTGGCACCTCGATGTCGGCTCGTCTCATCCTGGGGCTGAAGTAGGTCCCAAGGGTTGGACTGTTCGTCCATTAAAGAGGCACGCGAGCTGGGTTCAGAACGTCGTGAGACAGTTCGGTCCCTATCCGTCGTGGGCGTAGGAAATTTGAGAGGAGCTGTCCTTAGTACGAGAGGACCGGGATGGACAAACCTCTGGTGAACGAGTTGTACCGCCAGGTGCATGGCTCGGCAGCTAAGTTTGGAAGGGATAAGAGCTGAAGGCATCTAAGCACGAAGCCCCCCTCGAGATGAGATTTCCCTCGAAAGATAAGACCCCTTGAAGAAAATGAGGTAGATAGGCTCAAGGTGTAAGAGCAGAAATGTTTTAAGCTAGCGAGTACTAATAGGTCGAAGACTTGACCAAAAGATTTTGCAGTAATATCCGGTGACAAAAGCAGAAGGGA